>JAUXNR010000272.1 GCA_030682755.1 Flavobacterium sp. | reverse complement strand
CAAGGCTACTAGGCCCATAGAAAAAGAAGGGATAGCTTGTATAGTAGATTCTGGAATGGTATCCGAGACTGATACTACAACAATAGATAATGATAATGTTGTTTTTTATGCCTTTCCGAAATATTATTACAAGAAATCAGGCACAATGGATTCTAAATTTTTTAATTATAAAGGAGGTACTTTAAAAAATGGTTCCTTGTTTGATTATATAAAGAAGCAAAATCCGAAAATAAACATAGTGAGATCACCTATACAAATATCTGCAAATGATTATCGATATGCATTATCCTTTAATACTTCTATTTATTCAAATTATGAAAATTTTTTATTGTTAGCCATTAAGAAAAATGAACTCCAACATTTAATAAATTTAACAGAGGCATCAACACCTTCTGTATTAGAAGACTTTAGTGATTACCACATTAAAATGCTAAAATTGATTCAACAAGCACCAATTTCAAAAGATATTGATGGTAAAATTTATTTTAGGTACAAACTTGTTGTCTCCGGATTAGATAAAAATGGAAATTACAAGGAAACCCCGGAAAATCTTGGGATAGATATTTTTTCAAAAGATGGCCAACTTTTTTCTTCTGATAGCTATGCACAAAATATTCATATTGCAGAAGCTGGCTTTATGATTAACTTTAGAAGACGAGATAATTATAACGAAAAAGGGGGGCATTATGGCTTTGACTGGATGCGACCAGAATTTATTGCTGAATCAGACATATCAAACCCTTTAACTCCAGGTACCAAAACAGGAAGAGATGGAATATGTATAGCTAATATTGATACAGTTACTAAAAGCGAAGCACAGGAACAGCTAAAACATGCGTACACTCCACTAGTTATAAAAGGATATAATTACTATGTACCTTGGTTATCACTCTACGAAAACCATGAAACTGTTATAGCAAATGGAAATCCAATTAATCCTAAAGAACATGAAGTATGGTTATCAATGGAATTAGATAATCGTTTAACTTCTAATACTGGTTTAGTAAGATTTGAAATACCCCAAGGAATTGAAGCCATTTTTCGCAAAGGGAGTAAAGTCATTATTCCTCCATTAAAAGTTTCAGAGCTTCGTAGCATAACTATGGTAATAAAATGTCATGAAAAAAGTAATTTAGACAGAAAAATTTATGCTTACGATGAGAATAATAATTTAGTCGGTGCATTAAATATTTTGAAAAATAATGAAACTTTTAAATGTGATGTTAGATTTGTTAAAGTTAACTTAGCAGGTACTCTTACAGGAAAAGATGTATCACAATCTACTACTATAGTTGACCATAAAATAAACTATACAACACGAACATCAGAAAATTATTTGAATAATATTTTAGCTGGTACAAATGCTAGTTTAAATCTTAACGGAAACTTTAAAGATTGGGAAAAGAAAATTAAAAACTCTGAAAAGAATGCAATATATCTGTTTCGACAATCACTAATAAAATATAATCCTATTAAGTTAGGAAATGGAGATATTGATTTTTCAAGACAAATTACAGTTAATTTTGGAAATCATATAATAGGTACTCAATTACCTGATACAACTCTTCTTAACAGATTTAAAAATAAATTATTAGGAATTCAAGCTGATGGGACACTTATAATTAATGATGAAACAGAAGAAAGTCTCATAGAGTTTATTAACATTATAGATTCTATGTATATAGACAGTCATCCTGATAATAATGATAGTGTTACGGTTTTTGTTTTCCCTTGTAATGTTATATGTAAATTTGAACCAAATACTACCGCAGCTTCAAATGGTGTTGAAAATGCTAAATGTGTATTACTAATGCGTAGAGAGTTACTGGATAAGGATAAAACATTATCACACGAAATTTCCCATAGTTTAGGATTGGTGCATACTTTTCAAACAGGACTGTTGGATATACATAGTTTTCTACAATATCATACGGAGAATATAATGGATTATATTTATCCTATTCCTAATATAAACAACCCTTTACCAGAACCACAACCTAAACCTACATATTTATTTAAATATTCAGAATATGGAATATCATATTTTAAATGGCAGATAGAGAAAATGAAACAGGATCCGGATTTAAAAATAGAGTCGTGAAAAAATTATATTTATACATATCAGTATTAATGCCTCTTTTTATATTTAGTCAAAAGGACTCTATCTCTTCTATAAGTAATCAAACAAGCTATTTTAAAGCTATTCAACAATCACTCAATTCCCGAAAAATAAATGATTCTAGTATAGTTTATGTTCCTTTGAGGTATTATAACAGTATTTTTAAAGATATTTATACGAGAGACATCTATAAAACTCCACTTCATCAAATAAATATCAATAATAATTTGGTTAGTAAATCTAAAGAATCTATCTACGCCATTTATTTAAAGGCAATAGGTAAAGAATATAAAGACATTTTAAATGATACAATTATTATCCTCGAAAATGAAATAAAATACGAAAGAAGAAATACATATTCTAAAATCGGAAATAGTACAGTAGTTTATTATGATTCAATTGCCGTTTCTAAAAATTCAAAAGAAGCACTTAATGGTTTTTATAAAATTATACCTGAACATCAAGATGATTATGAATATCTATTAGCTTATTTTGATGCGGGTTCTCCATTTATAATTTTTAAAAACAATATGTTTCAGTATTTTAAGGCTAGTAAACTTGTTAAAAGAAAGTTCTTTGTTACCGTGGCTAATGAGGGTTATCCGTATTTATATTCATATGCAGAAGACTATATCCCGATTAGTATAAATAAGTGGAAACGGGAAATTAAAACTTGGCCTTCAGAAAATTTATTAGTAGAAGATACTGTTATCCATTCCGGTAAAAAAGCATTTATAAAAGGTGTTCAAAACATTTATTATAATGAATATGGTATTTATAGAAATAAGGAAAATCTTTTGCACAAAAGACACACTTATGAAAAAGGGAAATTGAAATCAGTTAATATATATATCTATCAGTATTCTATCATTGAAACCAGAATAACCGATTTAACTAACAAAAACTTTAAAACTACTATCGAAAAGAGAGATTACTCTGGTAATTTATATTATCATAGCTCTCATTTAAACATCAAAAATAAGGGATGCTCTCAAGGCCTGTTAGACAAATATTATACTGGAATAGATGAATTTGAACAATGCTTTGTCCCACATGGAGAAACTTATGAATACAAGGGTTCCGAAAATCGAAATCATTTTTTGGATTCGGAAGAGGTTTTAAGATATGAAAAAGGAATTCTTACTTATTATCAATTAGAATATATCAACCCTTTTGTTGAAGTGTCAGATAATTTGACTCTCAAAACTTTTGGAAAACCTATAGTAGCAGGGAGAAAAGAGGTTGATGATTATAAAAAGCAAACCTCAATAAGAGAGTATTATACAAAACCTGACAATAAATTATTTTTAAGAGTTAAAACAACTTATGAATACTGTATAGGACACCATTTATTTGAAAGTTTTTGTAAGAATAAAAAGAATAATAGTAATAAATATAAAACTCAAATAGAATATTTTGATGTTAACGGGACTTTGGTCTTCAAAGATGTGTTTGACCAAAGCTTCAAAGGAGACTATAATGATTATTTAAATAATAAATTTTAAAAAAATACGTGTTTTCCCGCATTGACTTTTTCATTTATAAGCCCGAAATTTGAAACAATATTATTATTAATGATATTTATTTCCCTATAAATATATTTTTTGGTAAAATATAGAATGGTAAACTGCCCTCTTATTGCACTTCATTTCAGAAGTTACTGCAAATGTGTATAAAACAGAAAGTATTAAATAAAAAAACATGCCCTCATTAGCTCTTTTTACTGAAACTTCAATTACTGCACAAGCAGCAAACCAGGCTTATGGAGTAGAATCTGCTGATAAGTTTCGTGTTAGCAGTATGTTTACTATATCTGCTGCTACAA
>JAUXNR010000270.1 GCA_030682755.1 Flavobacterium sp. | reverse complement strand
GTATTATATAATTACTATATTTTGAGTTGTTTTGCTGTTGGGATGAATAGCATAATTTCAACAACGTATCAAAATTATTTAAATGCGTATTTTAGTGATCACATAAAATGAAATAACACCGTTTATTGAACACTCCCCTTTTAAACTCTTAAACCTTTACACTTTTAAACCCTTTACCAAATCATTACCCTTTTTTTAACCCAACATCACCAAAACATTACCCCATAACCATTTCGAAACAAACCCATCACCTCATTTAAACTTTCCTTTTTATTGGATTAAAACTCAGGTAACAACCCCAAACGAATTTTGTAGAAAATTAATCAACCATTTAATCATGTTTAAAAACTACAAAATGAAAGGAATACTATTCCTTATTTTGGTCGCATTGCAAACCACTTCGTGGGGCCAAACCTTAGTTCATTATTGGAACTTTAACGACAATGCTTCCGTAGCAGCAATCACAACTCCTTCGCAAACATTTGTAACAGGAGCTGCCATTACTCACATTGCCGGCGGAATAAGTGAAATCAATCTAGGGGGAACCGGTCAAAATTTTGATGTTCAAAATTTAAACGCCCGAAACGGAGATCCTTCCGGAACACATTTACGTTTTAACGATCCTATCGGTGGACAATTGCAATTTGACTTACCTACTACAGGTTTCGAAAATGTAATCATTAAATTTGCAACCCGTCGTTCGGGTTCGGGTGCAGGAACACAACTTTGGTCTTATACTATTGATGGGACTAACTACCTTCCTTTTACAACAGTGATCCCTAATAATGGTGATCCTGCTTTAGCAACATTAGACTTTTCAGCTATTGCAACCGTAAACAATAATGCGAATTTTAAATTAAGAGTCGCATTTGAAGCTCTTCCGGGTGGAACGGTTGGGAACAATCGTTTTGATAACTTCACTTTAGAAGGAGATATTATTCCGGTTCCGGTTTTAATCCATTACTGGAATTTTAACGATAACTCATCTGTAGCCAACCTTACAACTCCGTCACAAACGTTTGTAACAGGTGCTGCAATTACTGCTATTGCCGGTGGAGCAAGTACTATTGATGCCCCGGGTGGTACAGGTCAAAACTTCAACGTATTGAACTTAAACGCCAGAAACGGAGATGCTTCAGGAACGCACTTGCGTTTTAACGACCCTATCGGTGGTCAATTGCAATTTGATTTGCCAACCACAGGTTATGAAAACATTATTATAAAATTTGCAACCCGTCGTTCGGCTCAAGGTGCAGGAACACAAGCTTGGTCGTATACAATTGATGGAACAAATTATTTGCCTTATACAAACGTTCTTCCAAACAATGGAGATCCGGGATTAGTTGAATTTGATTTTACTTCAAACTCAGACGTTAACAACAACCCTAACTTTAAATTACGCGTAGCATTTGAACAAGCTCCGGGTGGTACGGGAGGAAACAACCGTTTTGATAACTTTACTGTGGACGGAAACGCCATTGGTGGTGGCGATGCTATCGCTCCGGTAGTAACTATTGCTCCAATGAACACTACAACAAATGTTGCTGTTACTGTAAATCCAACCATTTCTTTTAATGAAAATGTTCGATTAGTAAATAATGATGCGTTGACAAATGCAACTGCAGCATCCGTTGTAGAATTGCGTTTGAATGATGCATCGGGTGCTTTGGTACCGTTTACCACTACATTTGAAAACAATACCATCACAATTATTCCTTCGGCTGATTTAGCGAATTTACAAACGTATTATGTTGCTCTTTTACCAAATACCGTGGAAGATTTTAGTGACAATGCAG
>JAUXNR010000263.1 GCA_030682755.1 Flavobacterium sp. | reverse complement strand
AATATCAACCGCAGCTTCTTCATTTCTTATTCCGTGAATCACTAAAAAATTTTGTTCCAAAGTATAAATGTCAATGGAAGTGGTGAGTCTGGAATCTCCTCTGTCTTTTATAAACTTGGTCACTTTTTCAATATGCGTTTTTGTTTTTTTGTTCTCTAAATCATCTGCTTCAAAAATAATTTTCCAACTTGACGGTGCATCTTGATTAAAATCTAAATTTTCCAATTGAGGCATTTTTAATCGTAAAAACTCTTCCGATTCTTTTCCTTCCTGTTTGTTTGGATAGTTTAAAGCAACATAATTTAAACCGTTTTTGTATTCATTTAATCCTTTTAATTTTCCGTTGGTTGTTGCTTTTAACAATTCTAATTTCGGAATAATCTCTTCGCCTGTAAATTTATCAATTGCTTCATCAAGTTTAAAGTAAACCGCTCTATAATCGCCACTTTCATGTAATTTGAATAATTGAGCATAAGCCACATCAGGATCATCTGCCAGAGTTTGAGAACCAACTACAGCATTTGTCAAAATTTGAGCATATCTTGAATCGGGATATTGACTGACAATCTTATCTTTCATTTGAGCGGCCTTGCTCTTGTCTATAATTTCATAAATTTTATACAAATTATACATGGAAGGAAGCACCAATCTTTCGTCCGGTTTGTTTCTTAAAACCATTTCCAATCGATTTGCGGCCAATTCATATTCTTTAAACTTTTCTTTATAAATTATACCTAATTGATAATAAGCAAAGTTTCGTTCTTTTGCCAAACTGTCTCTTTCTTTGATTGTTTTTGGCAGTTGATTTGTATAAAAAGAAGCCAGATATCTGGGGTTTTCTTTTTCCTCTTTATTTTCTAAAGATGCTTCTGCATTATCTTTTTCAAGACCGGCTGTAACTTCAGTAGTATTTTTTGATTGACCTGAAGAAGATCTCCAATATCCATTTTGATTTCGTTTTCCCCATCGTTTGTTAAACTCTATTTTACCTTGAGCAACACTTGCTGGGTTGTAAAAATAAAATTGAGAAGAAGTTCCGCCGGTTGATGGTGCTCTTGCACCCATAGCTTGCGTTGAACCATCCGCAATGGCATCTTCTTGATTGGCTATACGCTCTTGTCGTTTTGCTTCTTCTTTTTCGGCTTTAGCTTTTGTTTCGTCTTCTTTCTTTATTTTGGCAATGTAATCTTCATAAAAAGCAATTCTATCGTCTTCTGATAAAGCCAATATATTCAGGATACTGTCATTTTTTTGAGCAATTCCTTCATATTTAATTACATCATCAAGATTTTCTCTTTTCTTTTTGATGGCGTTATATTCACGAGTTCTTGGCTGGAGCATTACTAATGTGCTGTCAAAATATTTTCCGGCATCTTGGTACTTAGCTTTATAAAAATGAATTTCTGCTAAATTTCTGTAGTTTGAAGCCGCCAAATAAGTGTCTTGTGAACGAGAACGCAAAGATAAATTATAGTTTTTAACCGCCTGATCTTTCATTTCATAAGCTTCATAAAACAATGCTTTTTGATGATAAATTGCATCCAAATAGGCTCTGTTTTCTCGATCTTTAATTAATTTATCAAACTTTTCAATAAAAGCTAATGTGTCTCCATTTTTATAATCAAATTGCTTTGCTTGATTGATATGTGCTTGAATCACGTAGCGTCTCGGTGATTTTCTATTCATGTCAATCACATTTTGATACATGGCAAAAGAACTGTCCTTCGCTTTTTGTACATCATACAACTGACCTAAAATAAATTGATATCTTGCTCTTTCTTCTGTTAGCTTTGTGTATTCTGTTGCCAATTTAAGGCTTTTTATTGCTCTTGAATTGTCATCTGTATTCAGGTAGGCTTGAGCTAAACTTGCGTGAGCATCTGCAAAAATCTGATCTTTAAACTTGATTTCGTTTAACAATTTGGTAAGATTATTAATTGCTAACGCATCATTTTCTAAACGAGTATTGGTTTTTTCTCTCCAGATTTTAGCTTCATAAATTTTATCGCTATTCGGATATTTATATAAGATATAATTGAACGCTTCCAAAGCCGGAATAAAACGTTGGTCATAATAACGCGACTTGCCTAAAAGCAAATGTGCTTCGTCAACTTGAGGGTTTCGTTCTGTACCTCCAATAAGCATGGAGCGTTTTTGAATAGCCTTAATTGCTTTGTCTTCAGATTTTTCAAAATTTGGATCTCTTGAATCACCAGGCATCATATCTTCTTCGGAGACCTGCATTCTTTCAATTGGCAAAGTTTCCCAAAAATTATCATAATAGCCTGATTTTAAATCTGTAATTCCGGTTTGAAGTGCAATTTCACCATTGTATAAAACATTATACTTGGTGTTTAACGCTTGGAAGTTTCTGTTTAAAAATTTGTCTTTTTTGGTAGAACAAGCCACCAAAAAAAGAACTAACGCAACAGTAAAAAAATATTTTATAGTAGTGGTTTTCAAAGTAAAAACGGTTTATTGCATAACTAAAAACTTCTTGTTTTAGTATGTAGCAAGGGTAAAAATACGTTTCTTTTTGAAATACAAAAAAATATTGCTCACTTTTTATCAGTGAGCAATAAATACGGATGTATTCTCAAGCAAAAAACCAGAGAATTTATTAGGCAGCAAAAAACGATTCTAACTCTTTCAGCGTTTCTGAAGAAGGAACTAAATCAAGTACCACTTCGCCTTTTTGTAACGCCACAATTCGGTTTGAAACCTCCACGGTATGTTGCAAATCGTGACTCGAAACCAAAATGGTTACTGAAGGATCTTCTGCCAATTCTTTGATTATTTTTTTCAAACGAATTTGTGTGGTTGGATCTAAATTGGCAAACGGTTCGTCTAGAATAATCACTTCCGGTTCACCGATTAAAGCAGCAACAATCCCAACTTTTTTGGAATTTCCTTTCGATAAATCACGCAAATATTTTTTGTTTTTTAAGATTTCTCCATTAAAAAAGTCTTCATATTTCACTAAAAAACTATCAACGTCGGCTTTATTCCAACCTCGAAGTTCGCCAATAAAATAAAAATATTCTTCGGGTGTTAAATAACCAATTAAGAAACTTTCATCGATAAAAGCAGAAGTGAATGGTTTCCATTTTTCACTTTGGTTAATTTGAATCGAATTACTTGTAATCATTCCGGTTGAAGGCTGAATCAAATCTAACAACAAACTGAAAAAAGTGGTTTTTCCGGCTCCGTTATTGCCTACTAATCCGAAACTTTGTCCTTTAGGAATGTCTAAATTTGTGATGTTTAATACGGTAGTTCCGTTGTAAGTTTTGGTGAGATTATTTACTTGTATCATGGTTTTAATGGTTATAGGTGATTGGTAATAGGGTAAATGGTTAGTTTTTTTGTTTGTATGCAGCGATGGTTTCGTATTTCTGCTTTTTATAAATGTCTTCAATCAAGTTAAACACTTTGTTTTTTAGAGCAAATCCTGCAATTCCTGCAAGAGCTACAAATAAAAATCCGATCAATTGATTAAAAAAGTACATCCCAATAAAATATAAAAAAACCGGAAGCACAATTTGAGGAATTATCAACAAAAGTGTTTTTACGTTAAATGCTTTTTTGTCACCAAATGCATTTTTGTTACTCGTTAAATCAATTGGTGTTCTGGTGTATGCTCCAACTAAAAGAGTAATGTAAGCATTGATTCCAATATTGTAAAAAGCTACTGCTACAACAGCCAAATACACCTTCCAACCAAAATACAAGTAAAACGAAGCCAAAACTGTTGACACAACGGTTACAATAACCATTAACCACCATTTTGAGCTCAAATAATCACGGTATTTGATGTTTTGACTCATCATCAAATTATAATAGGAACTATCCCAACTCGGAACAAATTGGCCAAAATTGAATAAAAACCCACCGGAAACAAATATGGCTCCAAAAATCATTGAAAATGGACCATCATAAGGTTTTACTGCTCCAATCATGAAAATCAATCCATAAAAAAGAAACATTATACTCATGATAATGACTGACCTTGCCCTTTTATTTCTTGTAATTAAACGAATATCATTTTTAAGGAAAGCCCCTAGCATTCCAAACTGATCCAGCCATTCAAAGTTTTGTGTTTTAGCAATTTCATGTTTGATTGACAATCCGGCATCCAGGTATAAATTACTTTTAAAGAAACTGTGTACGATTTTATAAATCAAAATTAAAACCGCAATTGGGATAATTACCATCCAAACATGGTCATACAATCCTTTGAAAAACAAAACAGTATAATTTGTTGCATCAAATAAACCATAGTAGTGCAATGCTCCTAAAGCGATGAAGATAGCGGCAACTGAGTAAAAAACAATGTCTTTTTTGTCAATTAAGATGTTTAAAAAATTGATTGTAAAAACAAAGACTAGCATTCCGATGAGCCAAGTTATGACACCTAACGCATCAAATCCTTTGATTAATAAAACAACGGCAAGCGGAATAAAAAAGAAAAAATGCATGATATTAAAAAAAGACAATACTGATTTTCCTAGCGTAAAATTGACAATTGTATCTTTTTTAATGTTGATGTACAACAACGGTCGAATGTTCATAACCGGTGTTTTTTGTAGAAAAAAACGAAAAACCAAATCAAAAGCAAAGTAATAAAGAATGAATTTGTTTATTATTTGAAAAGGTTCTGATTCTGTTATGTCTTCAATAATATAATAGGATCCAGCTCCTAACAATGAAAATACGACAATAAAATACAAAGCCCCAAAAAGCATCAATATTTTGATTGCAAGATTGGTTTGAAAAGCGGCCGACCTAGTAAATGATTTCCATTCGAGTGAGAGAAAACGTTTTATCATAAGTTGATTGGTTTGGAAGTTGTGTTTAAATTGGTTAGCTTGTTTGACTACATTTTTAACGTTTTGTTACAACTTAATTTGAAAAAGTATATTCGGGATATGTTTGTTTTAGATATTCTTCGGCTTTGGATGGGATAATTTTTGTCACTATAAAAGTTGCTAAAAATAACGAAACCAAAAAAAAGCTAATTCCAAAAAGCATATAATCGTTTGGAAATCCGTTTCCGTGATTTGAAAAAATATTAATTATGTGAATCGGAATAACAAAAACCCCAGAAAAAGAGCCGTATCCGTATATGATTTCTTCAAACATCCATTTTTTTCCGGTTTGATTTTTTCTCTTTTTCATTTTTCTCTTTTCATAAACTAACGCAGCTATCAAAAGAAGAAACCATCCAATCATTGCGATAGTTAATAGTTCATAAAAGAAAACATATTTAAAAAAATAAAACAAGCCAAACACTAATGAAATGGTAAATATAATCTTTGGAATGGTAAAAAATTCTTTAAAATGCTTCAAAATCAGTAAATTATATTTTTTGTTCAGGGCGGATTGTCTTTGTTCAACCACATCCATAAACCCAAAAATCCCAAACTTTTTGAATTCTTTTTGCAAAGCTTCTTCAAATGATAATTTCGGATTTTCTTTCCATTCTTGTTCAATAGCATTGGAAAGATGATCGACCAATTCGGTTTGCAAATCGTAATGTTCTACGAAGTGTTCACGAGTGAAACGATATAAGCGATCTATTTGTTCTTGATTAACTTTTAGTTCCATATGTGCTTATTATGATAATATTTTTTGACTTGATTAACATAAAACAACAGAAATATTATTGAGAAAAAAAGTATTGAAATATCCATCCAAAAAATAAATTTCAATTGATTGAAGGCTATTGGCTTGGAAAAAAAGATAAAAAAGTAATGAATTACTACAAGTACCAAAAACGACTGCTCAATAACATAAAACCGTTTCTTTTTTATTAATAAAAAATATCCCATGTGAAAAAGCGTAAAACATATTATGAATAAAAACCAACAGAAATGAAATTCATAAATAAATGCTTCAATGTCAATTGTGGTTTGAAAAAAAAATACTCCAGCATAAAAGAATAAACCAAACAAAATCATATGAGGCTGTATTAAAAACAAACGAAAATTTTTAAATGGCACAAGAAAATTTAAATTGCCTCCCATAAATTTATTTAAAAGTTCTTTCTTATTCAAATTCATATAACTTTTAAAAGCATCATAAAAATCACTGTTTTCAGTTTGCATTTTTTGTTCTACTGCCGAAGCGATATGATCTGTAAGTTCCATTCGAATATCATCATAAAAAATTTCACTTTTTTTGAGATAATTATCAATGAATTTAAGGTTTTGGGTGGTGATTATTCTCATCTCAATAACTCAATTTCGGATTAACAATATTTTGCATGTTCTTGATAAATTCTTCCAGTTCAGCCAATCGGTTTACCGTTTCTTTGTTGCCTTTTTCAGTAAGTTTGTAGTATTTCCGCAAGCGGTTATCTACCTTTTCTACTTCCACTTCAAGCAAACCTTCGGCTTCCAATTTGTGTAAAGCGGGATACAAAGCACCTTCGGTAATGTTTAACTCGCCCAAGGTGATGGCTTTTACTTTTTGCGTAATTTCATAACCATACATACGCCCTTTTTCTTCCAAAAGCTTCATTATAATTGTGTTAAGACTTCCTTTGTATAGTGATGAGTTTTTCATTTGATGCAAATTTGAAACACAAATATACATAAGTTTCTTATACATAAAAACCTTAGGTATAAATTTTTTAAAAAATATGCTGTTTTCAAAAACTGTGGTTTATTACCTTTGTAAAAAATAAATCCATGTCAACTTTCTATAAATTAGCGGTCAAAGAAATCACTCGTGAAACTCCGGAAGCCGTTTCTGTTCTATTTCAAGTTCCGGCTGAACTTCAAGCCAATTATCGTTTTGTAGCCGGACAATACATCAACTTAAAACTCACTTTAGACGGAAATGAAATCCGTCGTGCTTATTCCATTTGTTCCACACCGGAAAGTGGTGAGTTGCGTATTGCGATTAAATCAATAAAAAACGGTTATTTTTCTAAGTTTGCGAATGAGCAATTAACGGTTGGAAAAGTACTAGAAGTTGGCACTCCCGAAGGGAAATTCACATTCGAACCCGATGCTGCACGATTAAAAAATTATGCTGCTTTTGTGGCCGGTAGCGGAATTACTCCGGTGATGTCAATTTTGCAAACCGTTTTAGAAAAAGAACCAAACAGCACTTTTGTGTTGGTTTACGGAAATAAATCGAGTAATGAAACCATTTTTTACAACCAATTGCACGATTTGCAGTTAAAATATGTCGGCAGATTTTTTGTGCATTATGTTTTTAGTCAGCAAAAAGCAGACGATCAATTGTTTGGAAGAATTGAAAAATCAACGGTGAATTTTGTCTTGAAAAACAAACACAAAGAAAAGGAATTTGACAAATTTTACCTCTGCGGACCAGAAGAAATGATTAATTGCGTGAGTGATGTTTTGAAAGAAAACAACGTCAAAGAAAAAGATATAAAATTCGAATTATTCTCTGCTTCATCCTCAGAAAATGAAATAAAAAAATCATTGGAAGGCCATACAAAAATCACTGTTTTGGTGGATGGCGATGAAACTTCTTTTGAAATGTCGCAAAAGCAATCGTTGTTAGAAGCAGCTTTAAAACAAGGATTAGATGCTCCTTATTCTTGCCAAGGCGGAATTTGCAGCAGTTGCATTGCTCGAATTTCCAAAGGAACTGCCGAAATGAAAAAGAATACCATTTTAACCGATGGTGAAATTGCCGAAGGTTTGATTTTAACTTGCCAAGCTCATCCGACATCGAGTGAGATTTTTGTGGATTATGATGATGTTTAGAAAAAGTGATTAGTGAATAGTAATTAGTGATTGGTGAAGAATAAACTAGACATATTTAAAAAAGCTCAAGACCTTTTGAATGAACCCGAAGTGGAAGAGCTTTTGGAATATTGTGAGCGTTTGGAAGATGAATTAGTGGATTTCAAATTTGAAAAAACCAACAACAAAGAATTGATTCTACTCGATATGATTCGTGAAGTAATCAAAGGTTGCAATGCGATGGAAAAAGAGCAGTTGGAACACGAACGATTTGGTTATGAAGCTCCGAATTATGCTGAAGCGATTTCCAATTTAAAATCATTTATTTTGGGAATGTGCAAAGACAATAAGATCTATTTATAATAAAAACTTAATTTTTTCAATAATACTTTCAACCGCTATAGTTCGCATTACCTCTTCATAGCCGTCAACTTTTTTGTTACCATAAATAGAAGTTGGTAAAAGCGGAAATTTATCTCTATCAGAAACAATGCAATTTTCCAACGGTTGATTAAATGGAGAAAATCCGGCAAACGGATGTGTGGCTCCCCAAAGTGTGATGACTTTTACACCCAACATCGCTGCGATATGAGCATTTCCGGAATCCATTGAAAGCATTACGTCTAAATTAGAAATCACTTCCAATTCTTGATTGAATTTTAATTTTCCGGCCAAAACGATTACGTTTGAATGATTATTTAGAAGTTGATTTAATTGCTGAATTTCTTCATTTCCTCCACCAAAAAGGAAAATTTTGATTGAATTTTTTTTAGCCAATTCATCAATCACTTTTTGCATTAAATCGAGTGGATAGACTTTACTTTGGTATTGAGCAAAAGGTGCAATTCCGACCCAATTTTGAGTTTTATTTCCGGTTATTTTCAGAATTTCATCTGATAAAATAGCTTTAGTTGGAAATTGAGGATTTGTTAAATCAATTGAAAACCCGAGTTTTTCAAAGGTTTCAACATGTCGCTCCACCATTGGTTTTACGGGTTTAAAAACTTTGTTTGTCAAACTCGTTAAGGCTTTTTTTTCTGCTCTTCCTTTATCTGTAAACGCTACTTTTTTTCCGCTTAGAGCGAATAAGCTTCGGACAACTTTAGATCGTAAAACGTTATGCAAATCGGCAACCGCATCAATATCCAATTTTTTCAAATCCGAAAATAATCGAAGTAATCCAAAAAATCCTTTGTGGCGATTTTTTACATCCACTGCAAAGAAATTTACATTCGGAATTCCGTCGAAAAAGGGTTTAAAAAACGGTCTGGAAACAACAGTAAGCTTAAGTTCAGGATGTTGTTGTACCAATACTCTCAAAACCGGAACAGTCATCGCTACATCGCCCATGGCTGAGAGTCGGATGACGGCAATATGTTTTGGCTTTTGAGACAATGATTAATTTTTTAAAAATTAAAACCATTAAGAAATTAAGGTTCATTAAGTTACAAGGCTTAATTTTTCTTAATTTCTTAATGGTTCAAAAATAATTTACTTTTTATTTTGATATAAAACAGGATTTAATTCCTCATCATTGTACATTTTCATTTGTTTGTACACTTTCATGAATTTGTCTCCGCTTTCAATGTCTTTCAACAATTGATCAATGGACGAAAACATATCTCTTTTTTGTTCCAATAAAATGTTTAATTTTTCTTGACATTTAGCTCTGTGTTCCGCAGAAGCCTCTATTCTGTTGGCTTCTTCGCTCATGTGATAAATTTTTAGAGCCAAAATAGAAAGACGATCGATTGCCCAAGCAGGACTTTCGGTATTGATTTTTGCTTCCGGTTTAACCGAAACAGAACTATATTTTTGAAGAAAATAGCTGTCAATATATTCCACCATATCAGTACGAACTTGATTTGACGCATCAATTTTTCGTTTTAAATCCAAAGCAGCCACCGGATCAATTTGCGGATCACGGATAATATCTTCAAAATGCCATTGCACCGTGTCAACCCAATTTTTTGCATACAATAAGTGCTCTATTTTATCCTTTGGATACGGATTGTTAACGGGTTGATTTACATCATCATGGATGTGGTAATCGGCAATACTTTGTTCGAAAACAGAAAAGGCAAGTTGTGAAAACATTGTATAAAATTTTAAAGTACAAATATACTTTTTATACCTTTATCAAACTAATTCCAATTCAAAACGTTTATGCATCTTCATTATATCTCAGAACAAAACAGTATTCTCAATCATTTTTTGGCACAAATTCGCGATGTTTCCGTGCAAAAAGACAGTATGCGTTTTCGAAAAAACATTGAACGGATTGGTGAAATCATGGCATATGAGTTGAGTAAAACGCTTCCGTACATTGATATTGAAGTGCAAACACCTCTTGGCATCAAAAAAACAACTGCTTTGGAAGATCATGTGGTTTTGTGTTCTATTTTGAGAGCCGGTTTGGCGTTGCACACCGGTTTTATGAACATTTTTGATAATGCCGAAAACGGATTTGTATCGGCATATCGTCATCATCCGAACAATGATGATTATTTTGATATTTTGGTAGAATATCAAGCAGCTCCTTCTTTTGAAAATAAGACTTTGATTTTAATTGA
Source organism: Flavobacterium sp. (assembly GCA_030682755.1). Lineage (GTDB taxonomy): Bacteria > Bacteroidota > Bacteroidia > Flavobacteriales > Flavobacteriaceae > Flavobacterium. The sequence continues at coordinate 45 of JAUXNR010000263.1, read as the reverse complement.
TCCGATGTTAGCCACGGGTCAATCGATTGTAGCGGTTTTGAATAA
>JAUXNR010000261.1 GCA_030682755.1 Flavobacterium sp. | reverse complement strand
GAACCTCCTTTTCCACCGCCCATTGGCAATGTGGTTAAGCTGTTTTTGAAAGTTTGTTCAAAAGCTAAGAATTTTAAAATACTTAAATTCACAGAAGGATGAAAACGAATTCCTCCTTTGTAAGGACCAATAGCAGAATTCATTTGGATTCTATAACCACGATTAACCTGAGTATTTCCGGCATCATCTAACCAAGTTACTCTAAACATGATTACGCGTTCCGGCTCTACCATTCTTTCCAGAAGCATTTTGTTCTGATATTTTGTATTTTTTTCGATAAAAGGAATTACAGTTTCTGCAACTTCTTTTACAGCCTGCATAAATTCAGGCTCATTAGGATTCTTTTTAGCTACCGCTTCAACAAAAGAGTGAATACTTTCTGCCATGATTTTTAGATTATTAACGTTTATGAAAACGTTTTCGTTTGATGGCACAAATATACATTTTATCTAAAATATAGAATTGGTTTTTTTTTATTCTTCAATCGAATTATTGTTTTTTTAATTATTTCGGAATTATTGTAGAAATAAGAAGTTCTTTTTAATCTTTTAGTATTTTAAATTAACATCTTCTTGATTTTTATTTAATTTACATTATTTTTAAAATATGAATTTTGTTTTTCTATATTTGTCACTATTTTAGCAGCAGAAATTATTTTCATGTCAAAAAGACTTTTATTACTAGTTTTATTATTATCTGGAATTGGCAGTTCGTTTGCTCAATTCAATCGTACTTATCAGGAAATTGGTATAATGGCTGGACCTGTTCTTTTTCAATCTGATTATGGAGAGAGGGGAGATTTTGACAACCTTATAAAAAACAACGGTGTTACGGTAGGTGTTTTTTATTATTTATCTTTTATTGAAAATTATCCTAACATTCGTGAAAATTTAAAATTGCGATTGGAAGCTTCCTATATGAAAAGTGAATTACAGCATTATGGAAAATATGTTGCTCCAAACAAAACGTCTCTTTTTGCAGAACAATTAAGAGCCATGAGAGGTTCCACTCAAACAGCAAGTATTGGTTTTCAAGTTGAATATTATCCTTTTAAAATGGATGATTATACTCGTGCTGATTTTTCACCATATGTTAGTTTTGGTTCACAAATAAATAGTTTTACTTCAAAAGCATGGTCAACATTAGGGCCATTGGGAACTCCTTTAACAACACCTATTAAATATATCGATGGTTTTAGAAATGATACTGGATATGCCGTTTCATTTTCTTCAAGCATCGGAGCCCGTTATAAACTATCACCATACCACGCTGTTATTGCAGAAACAAGATGGCAATATTATATGTCAGATTGGGTTGATGGTTTAAATCCTGATAAAAATAAATACAAAGAAAACAAGGCCAATGATTATTCGTTTGCATTGACCTTTGGTTATGTTTATTATTTCAATTAAAATTATCTGAACGCTTGTTCGATATCTGATAACAAATCATCAATATCTTCAACACCAACACTCAAACGAACTAAATCGTCTGAAATTCCTATTTCTTTTCGTTTTTCCGCTGGAATGGAAGCATGTGTCATTAATGCCGGATGATTCGCTAAAGATTCTACTCCTCCTAATGATTCCGCAAGAGTAAACACTTTCAACTTTTCTAAAAATGAAATTGAATCTTCTTTTTTACCCGATTTAAATGTAAACGAAACCATTCCTCCAAAACCACCTAACATTTGTTTCTTTGCAATTTCATGAAACGGATGATCCGGTAAACCAGGATAAAAAACCTTTTCCACTTCGGGATGATTACTTAAAAATTCTGCTACTTTCATTCCGTTTTCACAATGTCTTTGTACTCTCAAATGAAGTGTTTTGATCCCTCGCAAAACCATATAACTGTCTTGTGGGCCTAAAGTTCCTCCGGTGGCAAATTGTGCGAAATGTAATTTTTCACCCAATTCAACATCTTTCACGATTAAAGCTCCCGCAATTACATCAGAATGTCCACCTAAATATTTCGTTGCCGAATGCATCACGATATCAGCCCCTAAATCCAAAGGTTTTTGAAGATAAGGTGTTGCAAAAGTATTATCAACTGCAAATAAAATTTTTCTTTCGTTGGTAATTTTGGCAATTGCTGCTATATCTGCTAATTTCATCAAAGGATTGGTTGGTGTTTCCACCCAAACCAATTTAGTGTTTTCATTGATTAACGCTTGAAAACCTACCAAATCATTCATGTCTACAAAATGGAATTTGATTCCAAAATCCTGATAAATTCTGGTAAACATGCGATAGGTTCCTCCATATAAATCATCCATCGCAATTACTTCATCACCGGGTTTCAATAGTTTTAAAACAGAATCTGTTGCTGCTAAACCTGATGAAAATGCTAATCCGCGAACTCCGTTTTCAATACTCGCCAAAGCATCTTCCAAGGCTTGACGTGTTGGGTTTGCTGCACGACTGTATTCATAATGATTGATTGGAACACCTGGACTTTTTTGTGCAAAAGTGGACGTGTTATAAACAGGCGGCATTACTGCTCCTGTTGAAGGATCATGATGTTGACCACCATGGATAACTTTTGTATTGAATTTCATTTGCTTACTATTTTATGCAAAGATAGTAAGTTGAAATTTCTAATTAAATTGGATTACTAAAAGATTAACGAAACATTTTCTATTTTAAATTGAAATAGTATTGTTCAAATGATTTTTCTTTGCAAATCAAAATGAATTACAATGAAAAAAATATACTACCTCAAAACTTGTGACACTTGCAAAAGAATCATCAAATCACTACCAAACACGACCGATTTTATATTTCAGGATATTAAAGAAGAGCCCATAACCGTGAAACAATTAGACGAACTTCATCAACTAACCGGAAATTACGAAGCACTTTTTAGCAAAAGAGCCAAATTATACAAAGAAATGGGTCTGAAAGATGAAAAACTTTCCGAATCAGATTTCAAACGATATATATTAGAACATTACACCTTCTTAAATCGTCCCGTAATTGTAATCGATAAAACTATTTATATCGGAAACAGTCCCAAAACCGTTCAAGCCGCCATCGATTTTTTAGCAAATGAGTAAAAGACATTGGGCATTAATGGCTGCCATGTTGGTGTCCATTATTTATGGTGTTACGTTTACCATTGCCAAAGACGTTATGCCCGAATTTATTGAGCCTTTCGGCTTCATTTTACTTCGTGTTGGCGGATCGGTTTTATTGTTTTGGATGGTCTCTTTTTTCGGACCAAAAGAAAAAATAGCACTAACCGATTTCCCCAGAATCATTGCAGCTGCTTTCTTTGGAGTGGCGTTAAATATGCTAACTTTTTTCAAGGGCTTAAGTTATACTTCACCCATCATGGGAGCAGTTTTGATGGTTACAACACCCATGATTGTGCTTATTCTATCAGCCATAATTATGAAAGAACGTATGATGAAAAGAAAAGTATTTGGCATCATTTTAGGTTTGGCAGGAACGGTTTCGCTCATACTTTACGGTAAATCAATGATTAATGCTCCCAATGAAATGCTTGGTAATTTGTTGGTGTTTATCAACGCCGTTTCCTATGGTTTTTACCTAATTATCGTTAAAAAGTTAATGGATAAATACAACGCATTTACCTTTGTAAAATGGATTTATTCTTTTGGTTTTTTGATGGTTTTACCTTTTGGATGGAGCGAATTTGATGCCGTTAATTGGAACATCATTCCAACAGACATTTACTGGAAAATTGGTTTTGTAGTCGTTTTTTCAACCTTCTTAACGTATTTGTTGAACTTGGTTTCCATGAGAGAATTAAAACCTACAACCGTAGCGGTATTCATCTATCTTCAACCGTTATTTGCTACTGCTTTTGCCATCAGTTTAGGAAAAGACGAGTTGAGTTGGGTAAAAATCGGCTCTGCCATCTTAATATTTGTGGGCGTTTATTTGGTAACACAGAAGAAGAAAGTAATTAGTGAATAGTAATTAGTAATTAGCAAATGATGCTGTAAAGCTAGTCACTATTCACTCATTACTAATCACTTTTTGATTATCTTTGAAAACATTTTTTATAATTTATGATACAATCAATGACCGGTTTTGGAAAAGCATCTAAGCAACTTTCCACCAAAAAAATCACCGTAGAAGTTAAGTCGTTAAACAGCAAAGGTTTGGATTTGAATGTCAGAATGCCTTCGGTTTACCGTGAAATGGAGCTGGGTTTACGCAATGTGATTTCGCAAAAGTTGGAACGCGGTAAAGTTGATTTTTCAATTTTTATTGAAGTTACCGGCGAAGAAACTTCTTCCAAAATCAATGTACCAATTGTGAGAGGTTACATCAACCAAATGAAAGCTGTAATTCCCAATGCCGATGAAACTGAATTAATGAAAATGGCCGTTCGGATGCCGGATGCTCTCAAAACAGAACGCGACGAAATTGATGAAAATGAATGGAATGAAATTCTAAAAGTAGTGGATGATGCCATGAAAAATATTGCTTCTTTTCGTATGGATGAAGGAAAATCATTGGAAAACGAATTCATCATGCGAATCGAAAACATCAGAAACTATATGAATCAAGCCGTAAGCATGGATGCGGATCGGATTGAAACTGTAAAAAACCGCCTTCGAACCGCTTTAGATGAATTGGAAGCCAATGTAGATGAAAACCGTTTTGAACAAGAACTGATTTTCTATCTTGAAAAATATGACATTACTGAAGAACGCGTTCGATTGGAAAACCACCTGAATTATTTCATCGAAACCATTGCAGGAACAGAAGCTAATGGACGAAAATTAGGTTTCATTACGCAAGAAATAGGTCGTGAGATCAATACAATGGGTTCCAAATCCAATCATTCAGAAATGCAAAAATTGGTGGTGATGATGAAAGATGAATTGGAAAAAATTAAAGAACAAGTTTTAAACGTACTGTAATCTTGCAAGGTTTTTCAAACCCTGTAAGTATTAAAAAACCAAAATTAAAATCCTACAAGGTTTGAAAAACCTTGCAGGATTACTAATAAAAAATATGAATAAAGGAAAATTATTAGTCTTCTCCGCCCCATCGGGTTCAGGAAAAACCACAATTGTTAGGCATTTGTTGGCTCAACCCGACTTAAATTTGGAATTCTCAGTTTCTTGTACAACAAGAGAACCACGAGGAGAAGAAGTGCATGGGAAAGATTATTATTTTATATCGCTTAAAGAATTTAAAAACCACATCAAAGCCGAAGAGTTTGTTGAATGGGAAGAAGTGTACCGCGATAATTTCTATGGAACATTAAAAAGTGAAGTCGAACGCATTTGGGCAAAAGGGAAAAACGTTATTTTTGATATTGATGTAGCTGGCGGATTACGAATAAAATCGAAGTTTAAAACCGAAACATTAGCCGTTTTTGTAAAGCCACCAAGCATAGACGAATTGAAAATCCGTTTAAAAAAGCGTTCCACCGAAAGCGAAGATAAAATCAATATGCGAATTGCAAAAGCATCAGTTGAATTGGCAACGGCACCGCAATTTGATAAAGTGATTAAAAATTATGATTTGGAAATCGCGAAAGCGGAAGCATATGAATTGGTGAAGGAATTTGTTAGTCGATAGTCCTTAGTGAATAGTCCTTAGTTCTTAGCAAATTGTACATTATAAATTATTATCATAAAAAATATTTATGGCAGCTGTAAATTCATATAAAGATCTACTTATTTGGCAGAAAGGTATTAGAATTGTCATTTTAGTATATAAACTAGTTAAAAAATTTCCTGATGATGAACGTTTTGCTTTAACAAGCCAATTAAAAAGAGCATCTGTTTCAATTCCATCTAACATAGCAGAAGGTTTTGGTAGAAATACGGATA
>JAUXNR010000259.1 GCA_030682755.1 Flavobacterium sp. | reverse complement strand
TACAACTACGTATTTTAAATTGCTACCCTTCAAGAAAGAGAAGAAGAATTAGTCTATTACTTTTTCAGTTCGTTCAAGAAAAACAGGATGACTTTTAAATTCATCTCAGACGTGGTCCAATGTCCGACCTTTTCAAACGTTTTGAAAGTAGCTGAGATGTCTTGTGTCTGATAATAATTTTGGCAATTGACAAATCGTTCTTGCACTGATTTTCCCAAATTTTCATTGATGATTTTTCGTTCACTCCCACTGTAAGCATCGTCAAACTGAACCGCATCATTAGTGTCCAAAGCCCCCATGTAGATATATTTAGGGATTTCTTTGTAGTTTGTAAAATCAAATTTTTTATTGAATAGATCCGAAAAATCATTTATTCCGATGGGGTAATTTAATTTCTCACCCTTAAGTGATTCCATCGGTAGCATCAATTTTCCGTTGAACCCTCCTATTGCCAATGCTTTAATTTTTTCGGGGTGTATGAAAGAAAAGCGATTGACAAAAGTGCCCGATGCTGAAAAACCACACATGAAAAATTTTGGAGCTATTTGAATTTCTAAGGAAGCTAAACGTTTTTTTGCATCATTTATCATTTCAAGTAACTGTAAGTCGAGACGCTTGTATTCAGCATTCTGTTGCAACATTACATCCCTATCAAGAGCATGCGTATAGAGTAAAGGTTGCGAAGCGGGTCTTGGAAAAACAGGAACCAAAAGTGGTATTTTCAACTCTGTCGCACAATTATTTCCCACAGAGCTAACCGAAGCCAATGCTATTGCTGCCTCTTTGTGCATCCCGATACTGTCTGTTATTTTTCCGGTGTTATTAGGTTCCACTAACAGTACGGTAGTTGCATTCATGGGTGTCCCTTTTGGGATAAAAATAATGTAATCATGATAAAACCCTTTATTGGGTTGTTTTGTCACTATTAACAAGCTATCCTTTTGAAAAATGGAATTTGTTGAACGCTGAGCGAATGCATTACATCCTAAAAATGTAACAAGCAAGACAGATAAAAAACGCATACTACTATTGATTTGCTTAATAAGACAGTGATTTTCTAAAATTGTTACAAATTATCCAGGCCACTACGATATATCATTTTGTGTTTCAAACACTTAAATGATTGTTAAAGTATTTTTAAATTATAGAAGTGAAAGTTGGTATTCCCATTTGTAATTAGTTATTTTGTTTAACAATTTTTACAAAAAACTAAACAATCTATATTGATTAGACCAAAGAATCATCCCCAAAGATTCTGAATTCATAACCTACGCAAACATTACGTTTCAAATTAGGAAGTACAATTTAATCCAAATAATTAACTAAAATTTTATCAAATGAAAACAAACAATTTAAAATTAAAAAAACTAGGGATGTATGTGTTGCTTTTTGCAGCATTACCATTGGCTTTTGTGTCTTGTGAAAGAGAAGACTCTGATAATATTGACAGTAATTCATCAGAGCTAAACATCGTTGAAACATTAGAAACAATCAGTAACACGTCAAACCGAGCACCTTCTCCCGGAACTAGTCCAATTGCAGGAATTGCCGTGAATGCAGGATTTAATGAACTTGTAAATGCTTTAGTATATGTTGACCAAGAGTTAAATGCAGGTTTGGTCAATTTATTTTCTACAGGAACAAATCAGTATACCGTTTTTGCTCCAACAGATGATGCATTTGAAGCTTTATATACTGCACTAGGTGTTAACGGGATCAACGAATTACCTGCAGAATTAGTCTTAGATGTTTTAAAGTACCATGTTGTTGGAGGCCGACGTGCCGCAAACAGTGTTGTTCCACCGGTAAAAAGCAGAACTATAACCACACTTTTAGGTGCTACATTTTCTGTTAACAAAGATGCAGTGATTACTGCAATTGGAAGTACATCATCAATCACAGCCGCAAACATATCAGCTTCGAACGGAATTATTCATGTAATTGATCAAGTATTGTTACCTATTGTTCCAGATTCTGATAAACCTGCAAATGCACCGGGCACTAATTCTATAGCTACTATCGCTGTGAATGCTAATTTTACTGAATTAGTTGCTGCCTTGTCTTATGTTGACCAAGAGTTAAATGCCGGATTAGTAAATCTTTTTGCAAATGGTACTAATCAATATACTGTATTTGCCCCAACGAACCAAGCCTTTGAAAATCTTTATTCTGCTTTAAACATTGAAGAAATTTCAGATTTACCGGCTACTTTAGTATTAGATGTTTTAAAATATCATGTAGTTGAAGGAAGAAGAGCATCCAATAGTGTTGTGCCTAAAGTAAACACTCGTTCAATAAACACATTATTAGGCGTGCCTTTTACAGTAAACAGTCAGGGTGGTATCACAGCAATAGGAAATTCTGCTTCCATCACTACTGCAAATATTTCTGCATCAAACGGAATCATTCATGTAATAGATGCTGTATTATTGCCCATTCAATAAATTATTTTCAAACGTATTTTCACATCTAAATTTGTGATGATTGTTTGTTTTTTAAGAGGAACTGTCTTCCGGACAGTTTCTCTTTTTATTTTGTGAAATATAAAAATATACCACTAAAAGTATAACAAAAGAAAAATTGTAAAAAATCTTTTAAGAGATTTGAAAAACAAATTACCAATCTATTTCCTGTATTCCTAACTCCTTCAAATACGTATTGGTTTTACTAAAATGCTTATTGCCAAACCAAAAACCTCTATTGGCACTCAACGGTGACGGATGACCGGATTGTAAAACATAGTGTTTATTACGGTCAATTTTTGCTCCTTTTTTTTGTGCAAAACCACCCCAGAGCAGAAACACAACATGCTCTTTTTTATCAGAAATATGCTGAATAACCGCATCTGTAAAGGTTTCCCAACCTTGTTTTTGATGGCTGCCCGCTTGACCTTCTCGAACGGATAACGTAGCATTTAACATTAAAACACCTTGATTGGCCCATCGTTCTAAATTACCCCAAATGGGAATTGGTAACTCCATGTCTTTTTCCAATTCTTTAAAAATATTTTGAAGTGAAGGTGGAAATGCAACACCATCATGAACAGAAAAACATAACCCATTAGCTTGACCCGGACCATGATAAGGATCCTGCCCAATGATGACCACTTTCAGCTTTTCAATCGGACAGTGATTAAAGGCAGCAAATAGTTCATTTATTGGTGGATAACATTTGAAATGTTTGTATTCGCTTTCAACAAATGCTTGCAAGTGTTCAAAATAAGGCTTTTGGAATTCGTCTGCTAAAAGCGTTTGCCATGAATCAGAAATATAAAATTGCATGATTCAATTAGTATTTTTGTAATTCTTTTAAAAATGCGTTTTCTAAAAGAGGTATATTATTTTCACAAATTTCGAAAACAATTTCATAATCTAACATTTCATAATGATGTGAAATAAAATCTCTAAAACGTATAATTTTATCCCACTGAATTTCAGGATAATCTAATGTATTTAGTGTTTTCTTATTTAAAATATTTTTACAATTTTCTCCTATAGCCTGAAGTCTGGTAACAATAGAATCCAATAAAATTTTTCCTTCCTCAGTAGCAACAAAATCTGATGGAGTAGCTATTGTTGTAAATCTTTTTTGAACTACATGAATGTGTTCTAAAATAATTTCTAATTTGTATTTATACAGTTCATCAGACATAAATCATCTCTTTTTTAATATGATTTAAAAAACGTTGTGATAAATGAGGTCCGTTTCGAACAATATCAATATTTTTTTTAAATTTTTGCTCAAGAAATAATTTTAAATCAGCCAATAAATTGAAGGATGGCTTTTGAAATTCAACAAAGAAATCAATATCACTTTGAGAAGTCTGTTCTTTTTTTGCATAAGAACCAATCAAAGCAATGCTCTTTACACCAAAAGAATCCTCCAAGTGTTTTTTTTCAGTTTGTAAAATAGCTATGATTTCCTTGTCATTCATGTTACAAATATAAATAAATCCATTCAATATTAAATAAATTGGAATCATATACTTTAATTATCTTTGCCTAAAATTGCTACGAATTAAAATGATATCCATCGCCGAAAAAACCTTAAAAGATTTAGAATTTGCCACTGTTTTACAAACGGTCTCCGATCGATGTAATACGGAACTTGGGAAACAAAAAGCTCTTGAAATTGTTCCTTTTAAAAACAAGGAGCTTTTGATGGATGCGTTGTTACAAACTTCAGAATACCTATCGTCGTTTTCTAATAACAATGCGTTGCCCAACCACGGATTTGATTCTATTACCAATGAAATTAAATTCATCGGAATTGAAGACAGTTTTTTGGAAGTGGGCAGTTTTCGAAAAATTGCACAGCTTTCAGAAACAGTCAATGCGTTACTTTTATTTTTAAAAAAATTCAACGACTATTATCCTAAACTCAACCAGCGTGCCATTCAAGTTGAATATACTAAATTCATCATTCAAAAAGTGGATGAAGTTGTTGATAAATATGGTGTCATAAAAGACAATGCCTCTCCTGATTTAATCAACATCCGCCGTGACATGAGTGTGGTTCGCGGCAAAGTAAACCAAAGTTTTGGTACTGCGTTAACGCAATACAACAGTTTGGGTTATTTGGATGAAATTAAAGAAAGTTTTGTAGAAAACCGTCGTGTTTTGGCTGTTTTAGCCATGTACCGCAGAAAAGTAAAAGGCTCTATTTTGGGTAGTTCTAAAACCGGAAGTATTGCCTATATTGAACCCGAAGCAACGCTTCGTTATTCAAGAGAATTAAGTAATTTAGAATATGAAGAACGCGAAGAAATTACAAGAATTTTAAAGAAAATAACCAACGATATTCGTCCATTCAAAGAACTTTTGATTCAGTATCAAGAGTTTTTGAGCGATATTGACGTGATTGCCGGAAAAGCAAAATATGCCTTAAAAATCAATGCCATTCTGCCTACAA
>JAUXNR010000250.1 GCA_030682755.1 Flavobacterium sp. | reverse complement strand
ATAATACAAATGGTGCAAAAAGAATATTTGTGTATTGTGATACAAATGGTTTTGGAATTTATAAAATAGAAGTCAACGGTGCGACAGTTAACACAACAATTTCAATGGCGGATTGGTTATTGTTATTGAATGTGAAAGATGAAGCATTATCCAATATTAATTATTATGTAAAAGACAAAACGGTTTACTTAAATAATATTGACACAGCATCAGATATTCTGGTTTATTCTGTTACGGGTTCTTTAGTGAAATCAATCAAAACTACTTCTTCTGATGTGTCTTTTGATATAAATCAAACAGGGCTTTATATTCTTAAATTGAGTAATAATGAAGGCCAAAAAACCATTAAATTGATTGTAAATTAAAATGTAAAGCTTTTTTTAATTTTTAAAATTATCACGGTGGTTGTAAGCGAAAAGGGTATATCTTCTTTATCTACAACCACCACTTTTTTTGAATTGTTTCATTCCTTTTTCTAAACATTTTCTCAATATAGTTTGGGCTGATTTGCCAAAAAGTACATCTTCTCGATTATTTTCCACAATAATTTCACCGGAATGAGTTTGTGAATACAGTAGTTTTTGTGTAGCCACTTCAAACACTTCAATTTTTATGGAAGCGGTTGATTTTTCTGTACTTTTCATCGGTTTGATGTTGATACCTCCAATTTCATTATCACCAATTGACCCGGTAATTTGAATTACATAATCAATGGTGTTGGTTGCTTTTAAAAGGGATAAACTCTCGGTAGTGTTTTTTGCTGTCAGAATCGGAACGTTATATAGTGCTTTTCTTTTTCCGTAACTTAAATATAGAGTTTCTTTTAAGCAAGATGCCAACTCTTTTTCAGTATAATCTGAAAAGTCATTTGCCGGCTTACCATTAACTGAAACATAGTTTAAAAACCAGTTGCCTTCTTCAAACGAAATATCGTATAAGCTGGTTTCGGCAACAGCTTTATAGGAAGGGAAATAGCAAGAATACAAACAAAAAAGGAGTCCAACAATCGGGAGGAAAAAGATTCTATTCTTCGCTATCATCATCTTGTTCGTCAATTTCTGTGTCAGTATCGTTTTCATATTCAAAAAAAGAAAAAACAGAACCGCCATAGTTTTTTTGAAATGAAAAATGCTGCAAATGATTGAGTTTTGTGTGTTTGGAATGTTCAATAATCAACATACCTTCTTCATTCAATAATTCATTTTGAAAAACCAATTCATTTATTTTTTCAAACTTCACTTGGTCTAAATCATAAGGAGGGTCTGCAAAAATGATGTCAAAATCGCCCTTGGTTTTTTCTAAGAATTGAAACACATCACTTTTGATGGCAGTGATATTAAATTCATATTCATCGGTTGTTTTTTTTATAAAGGAAACGCAACCAAAATTAGCATCAACGGCAATAATGGGTTCGCTACCTCTGGAGGCAAATTCATAACAGATGTTTCCTGTTCCTGCAAAAAGATCCAATACTTTTAACTCCGTTAAATTGAAATGATTGTTAAGAATATTGAACAAAGCTTCTTTGCTCATGTCTGTTGTAGGTCGAACCGGAAGATTTTTGGGAGCTGAAATTCTTCGGCCTTTATATTTGCCGGAAATTATTCTCATGAGTGAAACAAAATAAAATTTCTTCGCGTGTCACGTGAGGAGAAAGGGTGGCTTTCTTCAAGTTCTGTTTCATACAGTGAAACATTTCTGATATAACGATACGCTTTTTTAAACAATTCACTTTCCTCTTGAATGTCTCCTAATAAAAATAATTTTAGAGATTCCGGATTTAAATGAAGTTGCTCAGCGGTAAACAGTAGATAGTAAATAAAATCATCAGGTGTGTTGTATTCAAAAGAATTAAATAACAAAAGCTTTTGATTTTGAATGACTACAATTTCAAAATGATTGTGTCTGAAATGAATAAACATGTTGACCGCTTCATCATTTTTGGAATTCTCTAAAAGTTTTGAAACTAAAATACTTGAGGAATGCATGTATTCAAACGTGCCCAATTGATCAATTAAGTAATTGTTTATGTTTACATACGGTACATAAACATTCACCATATCATAATTTTTTATGGGATCAAAAGTAAAATAATCGGTTTCAAAAACTTTGGTATTATACTGAAGATAACTGCCTTTGTATTCTTCATCAAATAAGGGTAGTGGCACAAATGTGTTTAAAGTATTATCATGAAGCACAACCACTTCATCATACTCTTTGGTTAAATCATTCTCATCTAAAAATGTTTTCCAGAGAGAGTTTTCAATGGAATAGTTTTTAGGATA
>JAUXNR010000245.1 GCA_030682755.1 Flavobacterium sp. | reverse complement strand
AGTTTATTTACTATCTTTATATTTTCTTCTTTAGCATATCCATTGATTTTATAAAAGTTTTTTAACTTATCTAATCTGTCCGATTTTGGTATATTATTTTTATCAAATGTAGTTACATATTCAAAATCTACTATATCGCTGTCTTCTTTTTTTGCCATGTAACCCCCTCCAATATCTGAATGTGCTCCACGTAATGCTATTTCAAAAATATTTTTACCCACTCCGGCTTTTGTTGAAGCAAAATTTGCTCGCCACTCATCATGAGCAATTAAGTGTACCACTTGTTGAATGGGCAAATGATCAATTTTTTGTTTTACTTTATCAAATGATAATTCAGCTAATGTACCAATTCCGAGAGGTAGTTTTAGAGGAGAAGGTGAAATCAAATTAGTAATATCTAATTTTTTTCCCAAATGGTTTTTAATAATCATTTGGGATACCACTGTATCAAACAATCCCACAAAACGAATTTTTACAGGTGCATTGTTTTCATATTCTAACCGATGTTTTTCAATGTCTTTTAATAAATCAGCATTATTTTTGGCTTGGGAATTCATGGGCTTTTCATAATACTTTACTTCGTATTGTGTTTTTTGCAATTGCAGTGCTTTGCCTAACAAACCCAATTTGTATTTTCGGCCGATAGGTCTCCTTATTTTTGAGGTTTTTGGAGGCTGTACATTGTCATTTTTAGTGCTTCTATCTGATGGGTTGCCAGAAAAAATGCGTTCTTCGATGATTTCTATACTTTGTTTCCCTAAAATTTCATTGCAAAAATGCCGGGCAGACGCAGCCCCTCTACTAAAGCCAAATACATCAAAAGTTAAACTGCCTATTTCCTTGTCATCGCCTAAAACACCTTTTATACTTTTAGCTAATTGGTTACAGCCTTCGGCTACTTTTCCTATAATACCTCTTTCTTTTTCCCCTAAAACCGAACCCCAAAAATCATCTTCGCTTTCTTTTAATGTGCCTATTCCTTGGATATATTCTTTCAAAGTAATTTTTGAATCATCTGTTATTTTAATATCATTAACGTCTGAGACTTTATATAAATCATGTAATAATACCACATTACTGTACGGATTCCAATGGCTACTTCCCGAATCAATCACAACACCATTGGGCAATTTTTTCTCCTTTGGTACTTTTGTATAAACCAAATCTTTTTTGTTTAATTTATCATAATATACATTTTCCGAGTTAAACCGATTATTCCCTGTGCCGTCAAAAAACATCCCTATGGTAAAATGAACTTTGGTTTTGGTTGGTGCTTCATTTTTGACTGTAGTATAATTTAACGTGGCTTCTGTAAAACTTGAAAAATTGGCAAAGAGTGCAAAATCGGTTTGTTCCTCTAAATAAAAGGAAACGGTTACATAGTCTTTTTGAGTGTTTATGGTGAAACCTTTCGCTTTTCTTAGATATTGTTCTTGTTTATTAGACTTAATCAATTTCCATTTCATGGACAATAGTTGCACTTCATTTGCTCTTAATGAATTAGTAAAGGCATGAAAAGTTACTTTTTGTTTTGGGTCAATGATGTTAACTTTCTTTCCATTCTGAAAAGGACCTTCTATTTTTGTTACTTTTAAATTATCGCACCATTCTCTGGTAAAGATATCGCTTCCGCCCATCATATACGTTGCGTCTAGCGTTTCTGGGAGTAACAATGCATTGAAATCTATAAATTCATGTTTAATTTCTTCGATACTATCCAAAAGATAATTGTAAACATAGATTCTAAGGTTAGTCTCCGTTCCTAATAATGGTGAAAACAATAAAGAAGTTGAAAATTGATTGTTACCAATTTTAGTAGTAAAATAATAGCGAAAGTCTGCTTTTATGATAATTCGATGTTCTTCTTTTAATTCTTTTGCAAATACATTTATGGAGTAATTTGATGAACTGATTTTACTGATTTGTATTTCTTTTAAATGGTACATGTTTTTTTAATAATTCAGATAATTAAATTTTAAACAACTTTTCACCTTCAGATTAATTAGTATACTACTTAATACTCCTTAAATTTTGTGCTCAAAAATCGCCTAGGATT
>JAUXNR010000242.1 GCA_030682755.1 Flavobacterium sp. | reverse complement strand
TAGCTAAAAAAGGGATTTGGGTGTCCGAATATAGAATAGAATCAGGGTTGAATTGTGGAGGACATGCTTTTGCCACGGATGGGTTTTTATTAGGCCCAATTTTGGAAGAATTCAAACAAAAAAAATCAGAATTAATACAATCTACCACAGATTTACTAAACAAAAGTCTTTTAGCGAAAGAAAAAGTTGTTCCTTCGCAGCCCTTACCCTTAAAAATTACAGTTCAAGGTGGAGTTGGAACAGCAGAAGAACAGCATTTTTTGTTGGATTTTTACCAAGTAGATTCAGTCGGTTGGGGTTCTCCATTTTTATTAGTTCCTGAAGCAACCTCGGTAGATCAGGAAACACGTGATTTGTTAGCAAAATCGAAAGAAGAAGATTTTTATCTCAGTAACATTTCGCCACTTGGTGTACCATTCAACGCTATAAAAGGAACAACCAATGACTTTTATAAAAATCAACGAATTGAAGCTGATAAAGCAGGAAGTTCATGCCCTAAAAAGTTTTTGGCCTTGAGTAAAGAATATGATCCTACCGGTAGTTGCACCGCTTCTAAAAAATACCAAGACATCAAATTAAAGTTGTTGAATGAACGCAAAAATGAAATTTCAAAAGGGCAATTTCAAAAGGAATTTAATCAAATTACAGAAAAATCATGTCTATGTGTAGGATTGGCAAATGCAAGTTATTTAGAAATGGACATACCTATCAAAGGCCAGTCTCAAGGCGTTGTGATTTGTCCGGGACCAAACTTAGCCTATTTTGACAAGGAAGTTTCTTTATTTCAAATGGTGCAACATATTTATGGAAAAACTAACGACTTGGTTCACGTAAACCGTCCACACTTTTTTATTAAAGAATTGTCCCTTTATGTAGCTTACTTTAAAAAAGAAATTGATGTTTTTGAAGACGCGACTTCACAACAATTAAAAAAGATGAATCAATTCAAATCAAACATTTTAGAAGGCATCACTTATTATAAAACTTTATTTGAAAATACACCCTATTTTACTGATTTAAAAAGTAAAATTATCCATGAACTGAATCGGTTTGAATTAGAATTAAAAAAAGAAAAAGAAGTGCTGGTTTAACTTAATGTTTTAAAAAAGTTTCACCGGATTTTAAACCTAATGCCAATTCTTCCAAATTGGTAGTTTCTAGCATTTGCCGTAAGTCGTTGCGAATACTCATAAATTTATCGTGTAAGGGACAAGGGTGATTCGCATTACATTTTTCCATGCCTAATCCGCAACCTTTGAAAACAGTATCACCGTCAATGGAATGAACTATGTGAGCTAATTTAACTTTTGAAATAAAATGTTTAGGAATAAAAAAACCGCCGTTTACACCCCTTACCGATTGAATAACGCCATCTTTGGTTAGCTTTTGAAGTATTTTAGCTGTAAATGCTTCGGGAGAATCAATCTCCTTGGCAATGTCAACAAAACCAACTTTCTTATCTAATAAAGAATTGTTAGCAATAAAAATTGCGGCTTTTATGGCATATTCACACGATTTAGAAAACATAAGTGACTTTTTATGCAATATTAAATATTTAAAATCATATAATGTAAATAAATGATGTCATTGAAAATAGTTGAAATAATCATCTAAATATGTTTTAACATCTACTGTTTTTTCAACGGTAACACCTTCTGAAAGACTTTCTATTTTAAATTTTAACGGAATTAAATAATTGTGCAATTGCTCGTGAGCTTCTCCGGTCATGGTACATTTTTTAAAAATTAAGGCAAATTCATCTTTCAAATGAACGATTAATTCTTCAGAATTTCCACTATCAATGGAAAAATCAGCCATCAATTGTTGCATGTTTTTAATACCCTGTGTTGTTTCGGTATTTGCTTCCCATAGTTGACCTTCATTTAAGGAAACTGCAGTTAATTGAAAATCAGTTTCTTGTTCTTTGGTTATTTCTTCTTCAATGACGATCTGATGTTCGCTTTGTTTACAAGAATAAAATCCCGTAATCAATAGTATAAGAAATAGTCTAGTAATAGTTTTCATAATCAATTGAATTAAATTGAAAAA
The DNA here is from genome assembly GCA_030682755.1 of Flavobacterium sp. Taxonomy (GTDB): domain Bacteria; phylum Bacteroidota; class Bacteroidia; order Flavobacteriales; family Flavobacteriaceae; genus Flavobacterium. The sequence continues at coordinate 1,703 of JAUXNR010000242.1, read as the reverse complement.
TGACTGCCAAGAAGGACAGCCATGTTTCGGTAATTAGAGTTAGTAAAGTGGTATTTATTATTGAATTCAGATTATTCAAAATCTGCTTGTAACTGAATCGCTTTTGGAAACAAAATATTATTCTCTAAATGAATGTGTTTGTGTAAATCCTGCTCAAATTCTTTCAGCATTTGATAAGTAACTTTGTAAGTAGAACAAGCGTCTTCGGGAGGTGTAAATCCATCTGTTAGTGTCGCAATTTTATCGAAACGCTCTCCTTCAATCGTATGTTCATCCTTCATCATCGCAATAGGATTTTCAACGGTGCCAAAATTTGGTTCTTGAATGGGCTGATTTTCTTTTTGTGCTTTCACCATTTTTTGAATAAACGGAAAAAGGATTAATTCTTCTTTTTTCATGTGTTGGGCCAAATCTCCCGCACTTATTTTAAACAAAGCGTTAATTTCAAATAACTCCGGATGTCGCTCGCCATGCACTTTACCCAATTTGTCTAAAAATTGAAGCAATACCGGGGTTTTTTCTTCAATGTATGCATGGTGCTTCTCAACAATATATTCAATTAATAAGGTTGGTGACCACGATTTAAAGTCTATTGCATTTTCATTTTTAGTTTCTAAAACGGTTTGAATTTCTTTTTCTAATTCGGTCGGATTTATATTTTTCTTGGCACAAACTTCTTCAATGGTTCGATTGCCTTTGCAACAAAAATCGATGCCGTATTTTGAAAATAAAGCTGCTGTTCTAAAGTCGTTGGCAACATATTCGCCTACGGTTAATTGTTCTAATGTATTCATACTGTGTAGTTTTAATTATATGTCAAAGATAAAGCGATTACTTTCCTCTGTTTATGACCTCAATCATAATCAACTTATATTTAACTTTTTTTTATTACTGAATGGTTTTATACATAATGACATCCGAAATATTCTTCGCTCTTTCTTTAATTTCCTCTGCTTTTACACCTACAAAAAGTTCGTCTACCGTTTCTCTGAAAACTTCATTCCAATGATTAAAATGAGCTTGTGAAAGCGGACATTTATTGTGCAATTCTTTGTGCTTTTGCATCGGATTACCGTCAAAGTTTCCGGTAAAGAATAATACGTTTTCCCAGAAATCATACATTTTAGGCAAATGATCATCCCAATTCACCCGGGCAACATCATTGAACAAAAAACCAATTACGGTATCTGTTTTTATTTTTTCGTAAAATACATCCACTAATCGGATAATGTCATTTCGGTTATGTATATCTTTTTTCATCTTTTGTCAATTTAGGTTGTTACAAATCTTTTCGGATAAATTTTCGCAACGATAAATAAAAGGGAATTACAACCCAAAGTACCAACAATCCGAACGAAGCAAATAGTCCGACCGTTGTTCCGAAAAAATCTTTAAAAATAGCTCCGGTGTAACCCATCATAGCCGATACATCTAAGTGAAGTAATATTTGGATTCTGGCTAAATCTATCGGACTTAATGCCGTGACTGCTACCATCGCTTTTTCGATGGGATATTCCGAAAGTTGAAATAAAAGAAAGAGTACTAATCCATCGAAAATCAAAGCAAAATAAAGCCAGGTCATAATAGCTATTCCGATTCCTTTAGCTTTGTCACGAGTTAGAATGGAACATAAAAAAGCCAACGCAATAAACACTACAGAAATTAAACATCCTATTAAAATCATCATCAAGCCAACGGCATCG
>JAUXNR010000236.1 GCA_030682755.1 Flavobacterium sp. | reverse complement strand
GATAGTCTGTTTTTAGCATTTAGTTGTTTAGGTATTTTATTTTTTTACGATTAGGAACTCACTTCTTCTGTTTTCAGCGTGTTGTTCTTCGGTACAATTTTCACCACAATCTACTTTTGGTTCAGATTCTCCTAAGCCTTTTGCGGAGATTCTGTCTCTTGCGATACCTTTAGAGATGATGTATTGAGCAGTTGCTTGAGCTCTTCTTTCAGATAAATTCATGTTGTAACTGTCGCTACCTCTGTTATCGGTATGAGCTTTGGCAAGGATAACCATGTTCTCATTGTTTTTCATCACCTGCACTAACTTATCCAATTCAAAAGCACCTTCTTGAGTGATGTTACTTTTGTTGAATTCAAAGTAAATAGGTTTTAAAATAATTTCTGTTTCTGTTACAATCACATCAATTGGGCTCAAGGTAGCAGCGATGTTTTGAACACCACCTTTGCTTGCAGCTACAGGGAATGTATTGCTTTCATAACCGTCTTTAGCGGCTTGAATAGCATAAGCTTTGTTACATTCAACAAAATAGCTCACTTGACCGTTTGCAGCAGTTGTTTCCGTAGCAATTACGTTTTTCTTCTCGTCAACAATAGCTACTCTGGCATTGGCTAGCGGAGCACCTGTTTTAGCATCGGTTACAAGGGTGATAACTTCTACACCACAAACCGGAGTTGCCAAATAGAGGTTATCCACACCCGAGCGATTGCTCGATAAGAATCCAACATTTTTTTCTGTGTTTAAAGAAAAAGCAAAATCATCTTTTTCACTATTAACCGGTTTCCCCATATTAGTAGCTTCACCTTTGGCAAAATCATACATAAATACGTCTAAACCTCCAAAACCTTGTCTTCCGTTAGAAGCAAAATAAAGTGTTTTGTTGTCTTCTGAGATAAATGGGAAGTTTTCATCACCTTCAGTGTTTACACTAGTACCTAAGTTCTGAGGTTCTCCAAAACTGCCGTCTGCATTAACGGTGACTTTCCAAATGTCTGAGCCGCCGATACTTCCGGGCATATCAGAAGAGAAGTATAAGGTTTTACCGTCTTTACTAAGAGATGGATTTCCGGTTGAATAACTGTTGCTGTTAAAAGGAAGTGAGGTGATATTTCCCCATTTGTCTCCCGTTTTAGTAGCTTTGAACAAGTTTACTTGACCAAATTTAGCATTGACATTTTTACTTTTGTCTTTAACAAAGCCATTTTCTTTAAAACTCTCACTGGAGAAATAAATCGTATTTCCGTCAGCACTCAGTGTTGAAGGACCATCGTGCCATTTTGAATTTAATTCCGCTACGGTTGTGGCATTGGTAATGGTTCCATCTACATTATAAGTGGCCTGATAAATATCAAGAAAAGGCTCGTCGTTCCAACCATAGGTTTTACGAGCGGCATTACGAGCCGAGGTGAAATATAACTTATCGCCATGAAGCACCGCTCCAAAGTCTGACTTGTCACTGTTGATATCCAAAGGTTTTAAATCAAACTGTTTTTGTTTGTCTAAAAGTTTTGGCAAATAGTTTGGATTGGCCTTAAAGTCTTTGGCTCTTTGATCGTTTGGAGCCTTTGTAGCAAACTTTTGCATTTGCTTGTTGGCCTCTTCATACTTTCCTTGAGCTTTTAGCATTTGTGCATAACGGTAATAGGTTTCTGCATCTTGATCAGTTTCCACGGCTCTGGCATACCACTTGCTGGCTTCAGCGGGATTAAAGGTGTTGAAATAACTCTCAGCAAGTTGTTTGTACACATAGCTGTCACCTTTGCTTTTTTCGGCAAGCTTGAGATATTCTTCAGCGGCTGCAACATATTCCAATCGGTTGAAGAGCTTATCGGCTTTTTGTGTGTCTTTATTCTGTGCTGTTAGTGTTGTAGTTCCAAAAACTACTAAACTTAACAGGGATATATATACTTTTTTCATTGTTTAGGTCGCTTTTAGGTTAGAAATATCGTGGTGAACGTGAAACTTTTTTCGGGAAGTTCAAATCGAACAACAAAATCACCTCGTGAGAAGAAGGAGTGGTTACCTTCAAATCAGAAACGATATGGTCATAAGCATACCCGATGCGTACATTAGGAGTAATGGCATAGTTAACCATGGCTCCGAAACTGTCTTCCAATCGGTAGGTTGCACCTATCTCAAACTTCTCGTTGAACAAAAAGTTGGTGGATACATCTAAAGATGAAGGAGCATTGAAAGCCGACTTAAACATTGCAAAAGGTTTGAATTTTACATTGTCTGTTAAATCAAATACATATCCTCCGGTTAAGAAATAGTGTTGTGTTTCTGTTCCGAATTCTCTTCCGTTGAAATCAAGGTGTTTTGATTTTAACATATTAGGAACCGACAAAGCAACATAATATCTTTCGGTATAATAGAAAATACCGGTTCCGATATTCATGTACACATTGTTTGTGTTTTCAGCAAAAGCGGGGTCGTTTGGCTGCGGGAGTGTGCTGTAAACGTCATCAAACAAGCCTACTTTATGAAAGGTTGCACCGGCTTTTAAACCAAAGGCTAGTTTGTGCTCACCCCCTAAGTTTAAGGTATAGGAGAAGTCAGCATATACATTTTGTTCGGTTACCGGACCTATCTCGTCTGAAATAAGTGAAAGTCCCATCCCTACGTTTTTCCCAACAGGCATATGTCCGGAAAAAGTAGCCGTGGTTGGAGCATCTTCAATTTCTACCCACTGCTTGCGGTATAACAATCCAAAGGAAAGATTCTCTTTGCTACCTGCATAGGCTGGGTTAATCACGTTCATATTATACATGTATTGTGTATAATGAGGATCTTGTTGAGCGGTAATGTCTGTAAGACCAATTACAACTACCAGTAGTGTGAAATATAATTTCTTCATTTTAGTATAAGGTTTGTGGTTAAGCAGGGAGTTGCTCTAAAGGAAGAGCAACCCTGCTTTATTGTATTTGATTAACGCTCTCTGTTGATATAAATCCATCCGGTTTTAGTAGGTTCTGTTTCGAACTCTATTACAAAATAGTATGTTCCGTCAGGAAGTTCATCTCCTTTGTCCGATTGACCACCCCACTGATTGGTGTAGTTAGAACGACCGTAGACTTTACGTCCGTAGCGGTTAAAAATACTTAGCTTCTCAACACCAAAAGTACTTAGGTCTAAAACATCATTTAAACCATCACCATTTGGCGAAATTCCTTTTGGAATAACACAATTGTTTATCACCACTTCAAAGCTAGTACCGGCAGAACAGGTTCCTGATGTAGCATAGACATAAACTGTTTGGGTTGTAGTAATTAAACTTCCAACAGCAAGTTGTGTTCCTGCACCATTAGGGCCTGTAAAGTAAGCGTTGTTTGAAGATAGTGTTGGCAAGATGAAACTTCCACATTGTTCCACATCCTCCAATTGATCCACACTAACGGAGTCTATAGTCACTACAAAACTGTTTTCTGCAGTACAATTAGGAGCGGTATTGCTTTGAGCAAAGATGTAAATGGTTTGTGAGCTGGTAATCAAATCACCCGCTGTAAGAGCTTGACCACTACCGTTAGGACCTGTATAGTAATTTCCTGCGGTTAATGTTGGTAATTCAAAAGAATCACAAACGGTTACATCCGATAGACTATCTACAGGTGGTGTAGCATTTACCGTTACCTCAAAACTGGTCTCACTCACACAATTTGGCTCTGTACCTGTTTGGGCAAAGATGTAAATGGTTTGCGAGGTAGTAATAGCCGTTGCAACAGCAAGTTGTGTTCCACCTCCGTTTGGTGCTGTGAAGTAATTACCCACTTCAATAGAAGGAAGTACATAACTGTCACAAACGGTAACGTTTGGCAAAGTACTGGCTTGAATAGTATTAACGGTAACTACAAAACTTACTTCTGTAGCACACGGACCATTTGTAGTATACACATAAATGGTTTGTGTGGAAGTTATCAAATCTCCTGCGTTTAACAATAATCCCGTACCTCCCGGTGCTGTGAAATAATTACCTACTAATAAGGCAGGTAGTTGATAAGAATCACAAACGGTTACGTCAGGGATGGATTCTAATATTGGATAAGCAAATACAGAAACTGTTGTTGAATCTGATGAAGAACATCCTACAAAAGCAACTACAACTTCATAAGTACCCGCTTCACTCACTACAATTGAGCTTGTGTCACCAGGGAAAGGATTACCATTAAGTGTCCATGTAAATGTAACAGAGTCAGAAAGAGTAAAGTTTAACGGTGTCACTTCAATTATAGCCGTTTCACCTTCACAAATACTTTGACTTTCTGTCAATGTAAATTGTGGCGTTAAATCTTGTAATATTAAATCGAATGAACTGGTGTTATAACAATCTCCAACGTTAGGTGTGATTCTAACATAAATAGTTTGAGGGTTACTGATATTGGTATACTCCTCTGGATTTATGATTGCATTTTCATTATTGTCAGCATCATCTTGAGTCAAGAAATAAGCAAAAGTATAATCAGGACCCAGAGGGCCTAATAAAAGAGCTTCATTTTCAGTTAAATCAAACACTCCCGTATCTGATGAACTACAAATTGATAAGTTTTCAGGTTCACCCGGATCGATTCCTTCATAGAATTCTACAATAATAGAATCCGAAACAGAACAAGTTGAGTTGATAAACGTTGCATCAACAGAATATACACCCGGAACATTTACTGTTAAAGTAGGACCTGTCTCTCCAATAATTTCTTCACCATCCAAATACCAAATAAAGTCAAATTCATCTCCAGGTAATTGTGTGTCAATAATTACAAAATCATTAGGACAAACCGCACTTCCTTCATCAACCAAGAAATCAAGACCTAAGTCTAAATCTCCAATGTCAAAACTTCCACCTCTTAGGAATACTGCTGAATCTAATATATTATCTGAACGGTCTGCCACAACAATTTTAATTTTATATTGTTCATTAGGAATTACAGTTGTAATAGCAGTCATAGGAACAGTAACTCCATTGAAATCAATTGGAGCAGCTAAAACGTTTTGACCATTAGCTCCGTAAAAAGCACTGAAAAACTCCGGGTTTACAGAAGGGCAACCCGTATTATATAAATTATTTCTAACGGTTACTACTGAAATTGGTGTAGTTGTACCAGGTACTACAGCTAAGTTTGTTGAAACACCAGTAGTTACATTGGTTAAAATGAAAGCAAAAGCATCAGAGAAACTACATTGGAATGTTCCATATTCTTCCGAAGCAAATATAAAGTCAAATTTGAATATTGGAGACAATGGCACAAAGTCAAATTCAATTTTAGTTGCATTTCTTGAATTCATAGGTTGTCCTGTCGCCGCTAGTATAATTGCATCTAAATCAGCATCTCCAACCCAAGCTGCGTTACCGTCGCTTAATGAAGTTGTGTTAGGTCCTGGCACTTTCATTGCGTCACCAGAAATTAATACAATACCATCTTCAAAAGGGAAGCCGGAACCATTTTCTTGGAAATAACCAATTCCGTTGGTAGATCCAAAGTTTGTTCCTGTGGACCATGTGATATTAGAAATATTAGCACAAGTTGATTTTAATAAAACGTCAGTTACCAATTCAGGCACTGTATATAAAGTTGTACTAACAGACACAGGAGGTCCTATAGTTCCAATACAAATATTAAAGTTCACTACAGTTCCCGGAATAGAAGTAGCTGAATAAACTCTTACATAATAGGTTTGGCCAATTACTAAGTTGGTTGCTATACTTGAGTTGGGATCACTACAATATACTTGAGTTAAAGCATTACATGTTCCGGTATATAAACCATGATTTAAGTTGGTTGTTGAACCCACAACGTTAGTTAAATCAACAGTGTGAGAAGCTGAAGTGGCAACGAATGTAAACCAAACATCATCATTTGCAATTCCCGGACAACCGTTTGCTTGTGGTGATTGCGTAGCACTAGTAACTCTACCCGGTGTTGATAAAGCACATCCCGTATTTGGATTAACAGGTACTGTAATAGCAGTTATACATTCATCGTTTGCAGGCGGTGGTGGCGGAACACTAACACATAAATTAAATGTAGTATTTTGTAGAATCAATGCACCTGAACTGTAAACTCTGATAAAATAAGTTTGTCCTGCAATTAATCCGGTTGCATAACTCTCATTTGGATCACTACAATATACCAAGGTTAGATTTGAACAAGGATCAGTAGCATCTGTTGAAGTAAACAATGCATGATTTAAGTTTGGTGCAGAACCTGCAACATTTAACAATGCTATTGTATGAATTGATTGCGTTGCCACAAACTGAAACCATACATCATCATTAGCTGTACCCACACAAGTATTTGCTTGTGGTGATTGTGTAGCACCATTAATAGTTCCGGGAGTAAGAATTGCACAAGTAGCATCTGTATTAACCGTTACAACAGTTGCCGTATCGCAATTGTCATTTTCAGGAGCCGGTGGTGGTGGTACACAGTTTACAGTTAAATTAAAAATACCTTGAGCAGTACCAAAACCGAATACATATACATAATAGGTTGTTCCTAAAGTAGAAATAAATTGAACTTCTGATTGATTTCCACAAAAGTTGTCATTACCAGCCACACATGTAAATGTGCCACAAGAACCTGTGAATACTTGTAATTTTGTATCGTATGCAGAACCACAAAGCGAGAACGTTACAACATCCCCTGTTCCAACATAAGAATACCACAAGCCTCCGGCACCAGGACCTGTCCCACAAGTAAATGTTGGAGCACCAGCCGTAGTGGCACCAACTGTGGTTTGAGATTGTGATGTGCCGCATTCTATAGGTATAGCGTCAACACATAGGTTATTTGTTGCAGGACAAAATCCTTGCGTTAGTGTATTGCTATTTGAAAAACAGTTTGGATCTGTTGCATTTTGTAAATTCAATGTAACGTTTGTTCCGTTTGGATAAGGTCCAAATTGCATGGTTCCTGGAGCAGTAACAGATTGAGGGTCACCGCCTTCACTTGAAGTACCAACAATTGATGTAGCAGTTCCCATATTGGTTACGTTTGCCACGGCAAAAAATTGATTTCCATTAGCACAATCCGGTAAAATACTATAAGTTGCTGTAAAATTAGTACACGTGTTTTCAACAATAGTTAAGGTATAGCCCGTGCTTTGAGTAGGTGCACCGGTTGCCCATGTTGAAATGGCAATGATATAGGTTTGTCCTTGTACGACAGGTAATACAATAACCCTAGGGTTTGTACTTGAGTTAGCAACTCCCGCAATACAACTTACTCCAACATTCGCACAACTGTTATATACAAATAAACCAGACCACGCATTGGTTGGGCTCATTGTTATAGTAACAGGTACGTTGCTGGTTGCTGTGAAAGTATAAAAAACATCGTTACCATTTAAATACGGATTTCCTGATCCACAAGTAGTTCCTGCGGTTCCATTATATTCGTCACCGTAATTACTTGTATTGTCTGTAGTTACAAATGGTATGGAAGGAATAACGAACGGAGCCTCACAAGTTTGTCCGGGTGTTATCGTTGAAAATGTAAACGGACCTACCCATAAACTCGTATTAGATGAAGGTGTACAAATTGCTCGTACATAATATTCATATTGAGTTGACGGTTGTAGTGTAAGACCAAGTGCCTCTGTAGTAACAGGATTACTTGATGTTAAAATTCCTGATCCCGTAGGGAGGTTAGGAACTTGAACAACCTCTACTTCAAATTGGGTTGCACCACCGGGATTTCCCCATGATAGTGTAGCACCAGTTAATGTAGGGTTTGAAACGGTTAAATTTACAGGGTCTATACATTGTTCCACAACTGAAACATTGTCAACTAACCAACGGTCACCATTAATTCCTGTTCCGGTTTGAGTATAAACCATCACAAAAGCGATGTGAACTTGCTGGTTTGAAAGTGAATTTAAACTTATGATTTTTTCTTCATAAATGTTAAATACTGCAGTCAATTCATTCTCAGTAAATTGTTGTACCAAATTATAAGAAGACAAATCGGCTTGATTTGCACTTGTTGATACTCTGATTTGATACAATGTACCTTGGTTACCTGCTAATGTAGATCGGGTAAAAAACTTTAACTGACCATTGGCAGGTACTGTTAGCTGGTTTGTAATTAACCAATCTTGAGAAGTGTTACCATTTCCAATGTTTTCTCTTGTCATAAAGGCAGCATAAGTGCCTTCATAAACTGTTGGTGGCGTTGTAACCTGGCTGGTACGTTCCCAAGAAAAAGCGGTTCCTACACCGTTATCGGTTACTAACCAACCTGTTGGCGGAAAAGTAGCTCCTTCAAACCCTTCGAAATATTGAGAATATCCCGTAAGTGTACAAAATGCCGCTACTAGTAAAAGCGTAATTTTTTTCATAAAATGAAAGTTTAGTTGTTGTAATTATTGGCCAACTAAAGTAAAAAAAATTACTATGTTAACTAATCTTTAAGAGTTAAAAACCTCAAAAAACCGATGAAATTCACATAATATCTTTAAAATGTTATTTTTAAGTATAAAAACAACTGATTCTTTAACAAAAATCCAATTTAACAACTATCTTTTTTAATATATTTGACTAAAAATTATTGGTTTGCAAACAAAAATATACTTCGCTTCTGATCAACATTTTGGTGCTCCAACTCCTGAACTAAGTTTTCCAAGAGAACAAAAGTTTGTAGCATGGCTGGATGAAATAAAGCATGATGCTACCGCTTTGTTTTTATTGGGAGATTTGTTTGATTTTTGGTTTGAATATAAAACAGTTGTTCCTAAAGGATTTGTTAGAGTTTTAGGTAAGCTGGCGGAACTCAGAGATAGCGGAATTCCGATTTATTTTTTTGTTGGGAATCATGATTTATGGATGTCTGATTATTTTGAAAAGGAATTAAATATTCCAGTTTTTCATGACATTCAAGAGTTTACTTTTGAAGAAAAAACGTTTTTAATTGGACATGGTGACGGAAAAGGTCCCGGCGACAAAGGCTACAAACGAATGAAAAAAGTGTTTACTAATCCGTTTTCAAAATGGTTGTTTCGATGGTTGCATCCTGATATTGGTGTGAAATTAGCTCAGTATCTTTCTGTAAAAAACAAATTAATTTCAGGCGATGAAGATGTCAAATTTTTAGGAGAAGAAAACGAATGGTTGGTTCAATACGCCAAACGAAAACTCACTTTTAAACATTATAATTATTTTATTTTTGGGCATCGTCATTTACCTATGCAATTGGAGGTGGGTGAAAATTCAACCTACATAAACCTAGGTGATTGGATTGGTTATTTTACGTATGGTGTTTTTGATGGAGAAAAATTTGAGTTGAAAAAATTTGATGAACTATCTTAAATCTTTAGCTCTTAGTTGAACAGTAACATTTCCGTTAAATTCATTTTCATCAATGCAATAAACTAAATCAAAAGGGTTTTTGTTTTTAGTGAGTTCTAATTTATCACCTAATCCAAATCCAATTACGCCAAAACCTTCTGAGTTTTTTTGTTTTACAAAAAGTTTTAAATGTTCGTCGTTTTGCCCGATGGTTTTTCCATATCCTGTATCTATAACATTTTGTGATAAAAAAACAGGAGTCATGTTTTCAGGACCAAATGGTTCAAATTGACTCAATATTCTAATAAGTTTTGGGTTGATCTCTTCCAATGAAATTTCTGCATCAACAGAAATTTCCGGTATTAAAAGATCCGGATGAATTGTTTCCTGAACTGTTTTTTCAAAAGCTTCTTTAAAATTGATATAGTTTTCTTCTTTTAATGTCATTCCGGCGGCATACAT
>JAUXNR010000214.1 GCA_030682755.1 Flavobacterium sp. | reverse complement strand
AACAATTGAGGCGAAGAATTTATAGGAAATTCTATCTCGAAAGGTACTTTTAAGCTCATCTATTAAATTTTTTGGAAATATATTGAATATTGTGCCAAAAAACAAAGAGTTTTTACAAATAAAATTTTTTATAAATTTATGTTTGCAGCCAATAATAATAATTATATATTTGCACCCGCATTGAAGAAGCACACCTTGCAACATAGATGGCGAGATAGCTCAGTTGGTTAGAGCGTTGGATTCATATCCGCCAAGGCGGACCCGAGTTCAACAATAAAAATAAATATGGCGAGATAGCTCAGTTGGTTAGAGCGTTGGATTCATAACCCAAAGGTCCCGAGTTCAAATCTCGGTCTCGCTACAAAAGTCCCCACATGGGGACTTTTTTTTTAATTTGTTATTTATATACTTTTTAAAAAATTTGAAGGTTTTTCAAAATAACTCAGTTAATTAGAGTATTGGATTCGTATCCGCCAAGGCGGACCCGAGTTCAAATCTCGGTCTCGCTACTAAAGTCCCTGTTAATTCAGGGACTTTTTTTTTATTTTTACTTCATGGAATACATAGTTTACATACTATTCTCAGAAAAACACAATAAAACTTACATTGGTTATACTTCATCCTTAATAGAAAGATTTAAGAGTCATAACGAACTAGCTACCAAAGGATATACTTTAAAATTCAGACCATGGAAAGTCGTATATTTAGAAGTTTACACATCAAAAAGCGAGGCAATCAATCGTGAAAAATGGCTCAAAACCGGAAACGGCAGAACTTTTATTAAAAATTTGAAATCCAATAACTTCATACTTTAATTTAATAATAGGGCGAGATAGCTCAGTTAATTAGAGAGCTGGATTCATATCCGCCTCAGCAAACTCGCTAGAAAAGCCTTGAATTTTTTTAGGAACTTGAAAATTTTATACCTGACAGGTTTTAAAAACCTGTCAGGTATAAAAACTGAATAACAATAGACTTAAAACTAAATAGAATTATCTGATTCAATCTCAAGACTAACTTGTTTTCCTCAATCAATTAAAATTTTAAATTTTTTATTCATAAATATTAAATAAGCACCAAAAGAAGTATAATTGAATTGAATCCAAAATACAATTTAATTTACATAATAATCTTTTTCTTATCTTTTCATGAAATTAATGCATTTTGTCGATACATATGTTAATTTTAACGTTCAGTAAAAAAAATAATTTAATTTTGCCCGTGTAGTTATTTCCTTCAAACCCTAGGCAATAATTAGCAAAACAGAAAATAAATTAAACAATATAAAACGTAAAAGTCATTTGTATATAGGGTTTAGATAATTGATTTTTGACAACGAAAAGTCCCGCAAAAGCGGGACTTTTCTATGATATAAACCCTCGTTTTAGTTTTAGGATAATGCTTGTACTAAAGCCTCAAAATCTAAAAGTTGCTGCTCTCCTGTAGTCAGGTTTTTTAAACTATACTGTTGGGCTTGAATTTCTTGCTCACCCACCAAAACCGCAAAAGGAATACCTCGCTTATCGGCATGTTGAAATTGCTTGGCCAATTTTGAAGCATCAGGATACAATTCAACTTTTATTCCTGCTTGTCGTAACTTTAAAAGTGCTGCCGAAGCATACAAAGCTTCTTGCTCACCATAGTTGATAAAAAGTGCTTTGGTGGTTGCGGTAACAGTTTCAGGAAACAAACCCAATTCTTCCAATACTAAATAAATACGATCCAATCCGAAGGAAATACCAACGCCACTCATTTTATTTTTAGAATCAAAAATACCGGTCAAATCATCATAACGACCACCACCGCCAATGGAACCCATGGCAACTTTTGGTGCAACTACTTCAAAAATTGCTCCTGTGTAATAATTTAAACCTCTCGCTAGAGTCACATCCAAATCAATAACCGCAGATTGTAAACATAATTTTTCAACGGTTTCACATATAAACTGCAATTCTGCTACACCTTTTTTCCCCTCTTCAGATGAGGCTAACAATTGACTTAGTTTTTCAATTTTTTCTATAACTGTTCCTGTAAATTGAAACAAAGGTTGCACTTTTGCTATAGCAGATTCAGAAATGCCTTTCTCTAACATTTCTTTTTTTACACCATCCTCACCAATTTTATCCAATTTATCCAAAGCTACAGTAAAATCAATCAATTTATCAGAAGCCCCAATAACTTCTGCAATTCCGGAAAGTATTTTTCTGTTGTTGATTTTTATAGTGGCACCCAACAAGCCTAGATCGGTAAAAACGGCATCATACAACTGTACCAACTCCACTTCTTGCCAAAGCGAAGTAGAACCTACTACATCGGCATCACATTGATAAAACTCTCTAAACCTCCCTTTTTGTGGACGATCGGCACGCCAAACAGGTTGAATTTGATACCGTTTGAACGGAAACTCAATCTCGTTTTGATGTTGCACAACATACCTCGCAAAAGGAACAGTTAAGTCGTAACGGAGTGCTTTTTCGGAGATTAATGAAGTTGATCTCTTTGAATTAAAAAATTCAGCTTTTTCAATATATTTTTCAAAAAATCCTCTAAAGAATTCTTGCCTAAAATACATTATAGCTGAATCATCTTTCGATTTAAAATCAATATAAAAATCTGTTACAATTAATTTGTTTTCTTGAAAATATTCATAAAGTAAATCTTTTTCATATTTAGATTTAAAAAAAATATTGAGTCCTTGACCTAATATATCTTCAAAATTCACATTATTACCTGCTGAAATAACTTTACCTATTCCATCTAAAATGTGAAAAAAATTAACAATTAAAACACCCGTTTCTGCAAGATTGTTTCTAATATCTTTCAAATAATCCCCAGAATTCAAAATCTTAAAAATCAAACGATCGCCTTCCTCACCATATTTCCCCATCAAGGTTTCTGAATTTTCAAACGAAGGTGTTTCAATAGGTTGAAAACCATACACCTCAAAATGATGCTTCATCTTTGAACTGATATAATTTCGTTTTGCCACCTCTGCCGGTGAAAAATCTCTTGTCCCTTTTGGAATACTCGGTTTTTGAGCCATTTTTGATTTTATTTTTATTTAGAAATACATTTTACCTCTCATCTCCCTACTTCGAACTCCCCACTCCCATCTCCCTACTCCCATCTTACATCTCCCCTGCAAATATCTCACTTTTAAAATAATTTTAAACAATCCTTGTAACAAATAGTGTAATTTCGTGTCAAATGTAGCGTATGGCTAGTTTAGTAAAAGAAAATATTAGAATTGCGTTGGGTTCCATTAAAACTCAATTGCTTCGAACATCCTTAACAATCGTTATCATTGCAATCGGCATCACCGCTTTAGTGAGCATCTTAACTGTGGTTTCTGCTTTGGAAAATACCATTTCAAGTGATTTCTCTTCGATGGGAGCCAACACATTTAATGTCCGATTATACGATTTAGAAGTTCGTGTTGGTGGAGGCGGTTCAAGAAGACAAGAACGCACAAAAATTAACCCGAACATTACCTATCCGCAAGCCAAAGAATTCAAAGAAAAGTACAACTTCCCTTTTGCAAATACGTCACTTTCTTTTCAAGCAACGGCCAATGCCGAAGTCAAATATGAAAACAAAAAAACAGATCCTGAAATTAGTATTTTAGGAGTTGACGAAAATTTTATGCCCAATTCCGGTTTAGAATTTGAGTCAGGAAGAAATTTTACAAATTTTGATATTGATAACAACAACTATGTTTGCGTTGTTGGTTCTGATTTTAGCAAAGGGTTGTTCAAAGATGTAAACCCCATTGATAAAACAATTTCCATTCGCGGAGCAAAATTCAAAGTCATTGGTATTTTAAAAGAAAAAGGGTCAACATTCGGAAACAGTCAGGATTTAAGGGTGTTTATTCCACTACAAATTGCCCGATCGCTTTTTTCACAACCCAATACAAACTATAACATTAGTGTTTTGGTAGATAAAAAAGAACTTTTAGAAGGTGCCGTTGATAATGCTACGATTACCATGCGAAAAGTCCGAAACTTAAACCCAATTGAAGAAAACAACTTCAGCATTCTTCGCAGCGACGAACTAATTAATAAAATACTTTCTATTACAGAATACTTGAGTATTTCTGCTTGGGTAATTGGAATAATTACCATTTTTGGATCGTCTATTGCTTTAATGAATATTATGCTGGTTTCTGTGACCGAACGCACCAGAGAAATTGGTGTCAGAAAAGCACTGGGAGCCAAACGAAAAACTATTGCTTTTCAATTTTTTACGGAAACAATTGTAATCGGACAACTTGGTGGATTTCTCGGGATTATTCTCGGGATTTTGATAGGCTCCGTATTTGCAACGTTTCTGGAATTTGCATTCATCATTCCTTGGAAAGCAATTTTTGCAGCAGTAACTACCAGTTTTGTTGTGGCTTTAATTTCAGGTTTATATCCTGCAATTAAAGCTGCAAAATTAGATCCGATTGAAGCTTTACGTTACGAGTAAATTAGAAAAAAGTGGCACGAATCATACGGTCATTTCCCATAAAATCCTTGCATAATTGGATGTCTTTAAAACCTAAATCTTTTAGTAAATTTACAGTGGCTTCGCCTAAATACTGATTGATTTCAAAAAATAAAAATCCTTCGGGTTGTAATGATTCCATGGCCAATTGAGCAATAATTCTATAAAACAACAAAGGATCTTCATCAGAAACAAAAAGGGCCAAAAGGGGTTCAAAATCCAAAACATTTGGTTTGATTTCTTGTTTTTCCAACTCTCGAACATAAGGCGGATTGGAAATAATTACATCATACTTTGTAGGCAATTCCGTTGTTTTTAAAATATCTTGTCGCAAAAAATGAACCGAAACATGATTCAAACTCGCATTTAATTGTGCTACTTCAAGTGCCGCAGCACTAACATCTATAGCATAAACTTGTGTAGTCAAAAAATGATGAGCCAAACTTATGGCAATACATCCACTTCCGGTTCCAATATCCAAGATGTTTTGGGGTTGTGCTGTTGCATAACTTTGAACAACCCAATCAACCAATTCCTCTGTTTCAGGTCTTGGTACTAAAACAGCGGGGGTTACATGAAATGGTAAGCCATAAAAATGGGTAGAACCTATTAAATATTGTATGGGATGGTGCTCTTGTAATTTTTCTAAAAAACCTGACCATGTGACAACATCTTCTGGTGTTAAACTAAAATCAGGTTGCAAAACCAAATCCACCCGTTGTAGTCCATGAAGGTGTTCGGATAACATATAAAAAAAAGAAGTTGCTTCTTCCAAACCGTAATTAGGAGTCAAAACAGAAATAAAATGATCTTTATAGTTTTTGAGTAACAAATTTTCAACCTTTAAATTATAACGATTTCAACATCCAAACCGGACACGAACAGTGACCTGTATTGCCCATTGGAGCATCCAAATACTGAAACCCAAATTTTTGATATAACCGTTGAGCAGCTTCCATATAGGGCATAGTCTCTAAATAACATTGTTTAAATCCGAAGGCTCTTGCTTTTGCCAAACAGGCTTCCATCATGGCAGCTCCTTGTCCAAAACCCCGGGCTTCCGGCAAAAAATACATCTTTTGAAGTTCACAAACCGAATCCGGACCATTTTCTAAGGCACTGATTCCGGCTCCACCAATAATTTTACCGTCTTTAACCAACTTAAAATAAACGCTGTTAGATTGTGAATACGTTTCAAACATACAATCTAACGATGCATCAGCATATGCAGTTCCCACTTTCGGCACATTGTGTTCAATCAAAACATCGCGAATTACTTGTGCTATAGCTTCATTATCAGAAGGGACTAACGGTAAAATTTCAATCATGGTTGTTGCAGAAAAAAGCAAAGTTAAGATTAATCTTTTTAGTGTTGGTGCAATCCGACTAAAAAACTATTTTTGTGTGATGAGCCAACACGAAATCTACATGAAACGCTGTATCCAACTTGCCAAAAATGGTCTGGGTACCACCTACCCTAATCCTTTAGTGGGAAGTGTAATTGTGCATGACGGAAAAATTATTGGAGAAGGTTGGCACCAAAAAGCAGGAAATCCACATGCAGAAGTGAATGCAATCAATGCCGTAAAAGACAAATCAGTATTGCACGAAGCGACAATTTATGTTAGCCTAGAGCCATGTAGTCATTTCGGAAAAACACCACCGTGTTGTGATTTAATTATTGCGAATAACATTCCTACTATTGTAATCGGTTCCTTGGATCCTTTTGAAAAAGTAAACGGAAGTGGCATCAAAAAGCTTCAAGATGCCGGTAAAAAAGTGGTGGTAGGTGTTTTAGAAAAAGAATGTGAAGCATTAAACAAACGTTTTTTTACATTTCATCAGAATAAAAGACCTTACCTGATTTTAAAATGGGCCGAAACAGCTAATGGTTTTATAGCTCCTCTTGAAAAAGCCTCCAAAAATCCGGTATGGATTTCAAATCAATATTCCAGACAATTGGTGCACAAATGGCGAACGGAAGAGCAAGCTATATTGGTGGGAACTAACACTGTTTTAGAGGACAATCCAAAATTAGACGCCAGAGATTGGAAAGGAAAAAACCCTATTCGCATTATTTTAGATCGGGATAATAAAATTGCTGCTGAGGCAAATTGTAAAAACAATACTGCTAAAACAATTGTGATTACCGCCAAAGAAATTTTGAATACAGGTGAAAATAACTGCTTTGAAAATGCTATCTTTGATGCTAACCTGTTGTATCAAGTGAACGAAATCTTATACAAACATGAGATCCAATCTGTAATTATTGAAGGCGGAAGTTTTACATTACAACACTACTTAGACGAAAATCTTTGGGATGAAATTCGACTATTCAAAAGCAAGGTAGTATTTAAAAATGGTATAAAAGCTCCAATTTTTACAAAGAAAACACCAACCAATCGTGTCCAAATTGGTGAAGACGAACTCTTAATTTTTAAGAATCATGATTAACACAATTATTTTTGATTTTGGAGATGTTTTTATCAACCTTGAAAAAGAAGCTGTTGATAAAGCTTTTAGAGCATTAGGTTTAAAAGAATGGACTGCTGATCTTGACGACCTCAATAAAAAATTTGAAATCGGAAAAATTTCTGAATTGGAATTCATTGAAGGTTTTCAAAAACACCTTCCAAATGCTTCACTTGATGAAATTCGTGCAGCTTGGAATGCCGTTTTAGGTGAATTCCCTCTTTACCGATTAGAGTTTTTACAAAACCTAAAAGGAAAATACCGCTTGTTTTTATTGAGCAATACCGATGCCATTCACATCGAAAAATTTGAACATAAAGTAGGCATTTCCTTTGCTCGAGATTTTTACCAATGCTTTGATAAAGTATTTTTTTCATTCGAAATTGGAATGCGAAAACCCAATGAAGATGTTTTTAAATTTTTGATTCAAAACCAAGGCCTTCAACCCAATAAAACACTGTTTATTGACGACAAAAAAGACAATACTGATACCGCAGAAAAATTAGGAATGGTGGTTTGGAACTTAATTCCGGGCGAAGAAGATATAGTAAATTTATTTGATAAAATACTCTAAACAACAGTGATCTATATTCTTTGCAGTATTGCATTTAACTCATTGTTATTTGTAATTTTAAAATGGTTTGCCCGATTTGAAATCAACACGCTTCAGGCTTTAGTGGCCAATTATATTACGGCTGCTTTTATCGGATTTTTATTTTGTAATGATACTT
>JAUXNR010000203.1 GCA_030682755.1 Flavobacterium sp. | reverse complement strand
TAAAAATAATCCATCGCCTCTTGAAAGCGTTTCATATAGGTTTCGTCTTTCACAGTACTTTCGCCTTTGTAATGAATGACGGTCGTCTCAGCAAAATAATAATTGGTTTTATTTCTTTTCAAAACCATATAACTCAAGTCGATGTCATCGGAATACATAAAACAATTTTCGTCGAAACCACCGACTTCGTTGTATAAATCTCGTTTCATCAACATAAACGCTCCTACTAAAATTTCGACATTTCCGGATTGATTTTCGGTTAGATGTTGAGCATAATATTTGTTGAATAGTCGAACTTTTGGAAAAAATTTATACAAACCAAAAATTTTTGTGAACGCTACCCAGGTAGTTGGAATGCTACGTTTGCTTTCGGGGAGGAAATTTCCAGTACCGTCGATGAGTTTGCAACCGAGAATTCCGAGTTGAGGGTTGAGGGTTGCGGGTTGCAAGTTTAGAAGTTTTGTAAAGGTGTCTTCTGCCACAACCGTATCGGGATTGAGAATGCAGAGGTATTCGCCTTTTGCTTGGGCAACTCCAATATTATTTCCTTTTGGAAAACCTGTATTTTCTTTATTTTCGATGAGTTTGATGTGAGGAAAACGGGTTTTCATCATTTGACAACTATCGTCGGATGAATTATTGTCGATCACAATTATTTCGCCGTCAATGTGTTGCAAAGCTGCTTGCACACTGAGCACACATTGTTCGAGGAAATAGCGAACGTTGTAATTAAGGATGATGACGGATAGTTGCATAGGGCAAATTTACAGCAACTTATTTAAATCTTCCGGTTTTTTTGAATTGTTCCAAAATAAAAGAAGTTCAATTGATTTAGCTTTATCATTAATTCTATAAAGTAAAGTTGTTTGTTTTGAAATTATAAATGAGTAATTATTTTTAAAATTTATTTTTCCTAAAGTTGGATTTTTAGAAAGTCTTTCTAATTCCTTTTCCACTAATTTCTCAAATTTCAAAACTTCTTTTTGATTCCACTTTAAGTAAATGAACTCAATTTCTTCATAATAGGAATTTAGTGCAGAAAAAGTCCAATCTATTTGATAACTCATTTTAGAAATGGATATCTTTCCTTTATTCTTCTCATCGCTTCTTCGTGAGGAATTAATTTTCCTTCATTAGCTTCTTGAATCGATTTTTCCAGAAGTTTCACTAAAACCGGATGTAATTCTTCTTCTTGAACAGCATTCTTTTCTACGTTATAGTCAGTGATTGGTTCTTCAACTTTGTTGATGTGTTTTTTTTCGTGGCTTGGGTTCTTTTTGTTCATAACATTAAATTAAAGAATAAATGTAAGGATTTTTTTTGAAATGCAAAACCCAATTGCATTTCCCTCCTAACCCCGATTGCAATGGAAATCCTTTTTTGAAAAAAAAGATTGCAATGGAAAGCGGGAACACGGATAACCGATAAAGACCAAGCCATTCGTTTCAGAAAAAATAAAGCATTACTTTTGCACTTTTAAAATCATTGACTAATTGGCAAATTGCCTTATTGACAC
>JAUXNR010000197.1 GCA_030682755.1 Flavobacterium sp. | reverse complement strand
CTGTCACTTGCGTCACGCGTAACATCTCTGTTTCCGGACCGGAAAGAATCAAATCTCGTTCTGCTTTTGAAAAGCTTTGTGAAAAAGTGGTCATCGAAACCAGTAAAACTACCAAAAACAAACTTACTTTTTTCATCCTATTATGTGTTTACAATGATTTGAATTTCTTGAATGATTCGCAACGCTAAAGCATCAGCATCGTGTTGAGTGGGTGCTTCCGTATAAATTCGAATGATTGGTTCTGTATTTGATTTTCGCAAATGCACCCATTCCGACGGAAAATCAATTTTCACACCATCGATAGTACTAATTTTTTCATGAGCATATTTTTTAGAAATGGTTTCTAAAATCGCATCCACATCAATTTCCGGCGTCAATTCAATTTTATTTTTACTCATATAATATTGCGGATAAGAAGCTCTCAATTCTGCAACAGTAACATCCAAAGCAGCCAAATGCGTTAAAAACAAAGCCACTCCAACCAGACTGTCTCTTCCGTAATGCGATTCCGGATAAATGATACCGCCGTTACCTTCCCCACCGATTATGGCATTAGTCGCTTTCATTAATTCCACTACGTTGACTTCGCCAACCGCACTGGCTTGATAGTTTCCGTTGTGTTTTAACGTAATATCTCGTAAGGCTCTTGACGAAGATAAATTAGAAACTGTATTGCCCGGTGTTTTACGCAACACATAATCAGCACAAGCCACTAAGGTGTATTCTTCGCCAAACATTTCGCCATCGTTGGAAATAAATGCTAATCGATCCACATCCGGATCAACCACAATTCCGAAATCGGCTTTCTCCTGAACAACTAATTCGCAGATTGCTCCCAAATGTTCTTTTAAAGGTTCCGGATTGTGTGGAAAATGGCCGTTGGGTTCGCAGTATAACTTTACTACTTCTACTCCCATTTGTTCTAATAATTTTGGGATGATTACACCTCCTGAAGAATTCACACCATCTACCACTACTTTAAATTTTCTTTTGGCAACAGCTTCTGCATCCACCAAAGGTAAATTCAACACCTCATCAATGTGAATATCCATATAGGCATCATTTTCTGTAACCGTTCCTAAACTGTCCACATCTGAAAAGTCGAATGCTTCCGCTTCGGCTATTTCTAAAATTTTAGCTCCTTCAGCTCCATTTAAAAACTCTCCTTTTTCATTTAATAATTTCAAGGCATTCCATTGTTTTGGATTGTGAGAAGCTGTCAGGATAATTCCACCGTCGGCATTCTCTATAGGAACGGCAATTTCTACTGTTGGCGTTGTAGACAATCCCAAATCAATCACATCAATTCCTAAACCTACTAGCGTATTCAAAACCAAATTGTGAATCATCGGGCCTGAAATTCTGGCATCGCGACCAATAACCACTTTTAGTTTTGTGTTGCGGTTAGCAGGTTGCGAATTTTTTAAAAAAGTGCCATAAGCCGAAGCAAATTTAACGGCATCAACGGGAGTTAAATTATCGCCTACTTTTCCTCCAATTGTTCCACGAATTCCTGAGATTGATTTTATGAGTGTCATTATGAATCTGATTATATATTATAAATTTAAAAACTAAAGAAGCAAAGATAAAGAATTGCCATTTTGTAATTCTGATTTAAAATTCAAAATTTAAATTATTAATTCTTAATTTAGGCACATGAATTTTCTGGCACATATCTTTCTCTCCGGTGAAAACGATTTTATTAAAATCGGGAATTTCATGGCTGACGGTATTCGTGGCAATGATTATCTTGACTTTCATCCTGATATTCAAAAAGGCATCATTTTGCATCGGGCCATAGATACGTTTACTGATGCACATCCTATTTTCAGAAAAAGCAAGCATCGTTTACACGAAAAATACGGACATTATTCCGGTGTGATTATCGATATTTTTTACGATCATTTTTTGGCTAAAAATTGGCACAAGTATTCCAACGAAAGTTTAGAAGCTGTAGCCGCCAATTTTTATGATCTTTTGAAAACTCATTATACCATTTTGACTGAACGCACCAAAAACATGATGCCGTATATGATTGCCCGAAACTGGTTTGTGAGTTATGCTTCCATTGAAGGATTATCCATGATTTTATTTCAAATGGATCATCGCACCAAAAACAGGGTTGCCATGCATGAATCGATCGTAGAACTCAAAGCATTTTATTCAGAATTTGAAGATGAATTTACTCGCTTTTTTGAAGAAATTCGATTACATTGCGATGAAAAATTAGCCACTTTATGAAAAAATGCTTGTTGTTTTTATTTCTTGTTTTCTTTAGTTGCAAAACAGAAAAGGATACTGTTGAACCCACTGGTCTAGTCACCTCAAAAGCCATGGTGGTTTCTGCTCGTGAGGAAGCTTCTCAAATTGGTGTTCAAATCATGCAACAAGGCGGTAATGCTTTTGATGCGATGATTGCTACAGAATTGGCCTTGGCAGTTTCCTATCCCTATGCCGGAAATATTGGCGGTGGGGGCTTTATGGTGTATCGAAAATACAACGGCGAAACCGGAAGTTTAGATTATCGTGAAAAAGCTCCATTAGCCGCAACAAAATACATGTATTTGGATGAAAAAGGAGATGTAATCAAAGGATTAAGCACCGAAACCGGTTTGGCCGTTGGCGTTCCGGGCACGATAGCCGGCGTTTTTGAGGTGCATAAAAAATACGGTACTTTATCCATGGAAACCATTTTGAAACCGGTTATTGCTTTAGCCCGAAAAGGCGTTGTGGTTACTCAAAAACAAGAAGAACGATTACAGAAATACAGACGATCCATTATCAAAGCTAATGGGCCTGAAACTTTATTTTCGCAACCTTTCAAAACCAATGACACTATTAAATATGAAGCCTTAGCCAATACGTTGGAACGCATCGCTAAAAACGGTCGGGATGAATTTTATAAAGGTGAAACGGCTCAAAAATTAGTCGATTATTTACAATCCAAAGGGGGTATTATTACTATGGAAGACTTGTCTTTGTATGAAGCCAAATGGCGTAATCCGATTGTGAATAGTTATCGGGATTATAAAATTATTTCAATGGCACCACCAAGTAGTGGCGGTATCACATTAGGTCAAATTTTAAAAATGATTGAACCATTCAATTTAAAGGAAATGGGTCATAATTCTGAATCTTACATTCAAGTTTTGGTGGAAGCTGAACGAAGAGCATATGCGGATAGAAATCATTTTTTGGGCGACCCTGATTTTGTAAAAATTCCGATACAAGAACTTTTGGATGCTACCTATTTGAAAGAACGAATGGCTAATTTCTCCTTTGAAAAAGCTACAAAATCTATTGATGTATCTCACGGAGCTATCACTTTTTCTGAAAGCACTGAAACGACACATTATTCGATTGTTGATTCCTATGGAAATGCCGTTTCGGCAACAACCACTATCAATGATGCCTACGGCTCGAAATTGTATTGTGACGAATTAGGTTTTTTTCTCAACAATGAAATGGATGATTTTTCAGCCAAACAAGGTGTACCTAATATGTTTGGCTTGGTAGGATCTGATGCCAACAGCATCGCTCCACAAAAACGAATGTTGAGTTCTATGACACCCACTATTGTTGAAAAAAACGGTCAATTATTTATGGTAGTAGGAACACCAGGTGGTTCAACAATTATCACTTCGGTTTTGCAAACGATTTTAAATGTTATAGAATTTGATATGAGCATGCAAGAAGCTGTTGACGCTCCCCGTTTTCATCACCAATGGTTACCGGATGAAGTGGTTTTTGAGCCTGATAATTTTTCTAAAGAAATTCTCAAAAATTTAAAGTCAAAATCTTATAAGGTTAACCAAAAGCAAACCCCTATACTTGGAAAAGTTGATGCCATTTTAGTTTTACCCGATAGGAAACTGGAAGGCGGAGCCGATTCTAGAGGTGATGACAAAGCTGTTGGATTTTAAATAAATTTTATCTTTACGTTTTAAAGAACTTCTATGCCTAATCCAAAAAAATCAGGTCTGAAAAATTTCATTCGGAAAAACTTTCGAAGGTTGGAAGGGTTTTTATTTTATTTAAAAACATTTCTCTCTCCGAGACAGTTTATTTATTTGGCTTGTTTTTTAGTGGGTATTTCTTCTGCGTTGGCGGTTATTCTTTTAAAAACATTTGCCCATTGGGTTTATGTTTTTGCTCAATATATTGATTCCATTTTGCATTTGCCTTACAGTAATAGTACGCTTCCTATCATTGGTATTGTATTAACAGCTTTTGTGATAAAAAAGTTTTTGGGCGGTTCTATAGAGAAAGGCACTTCTCAAATTATGTATGCTGTGGCCAAAAAGTCGGGCATCATGCCCAAAAAGCAAATGTATGCACAAATCATTACGAGTTCGTTAACCGTTGGCATGGGAGGTTCGGCAGGATTGGAATCGCCCATTACCATTACAGGAGCGGCTTTTGGAAGTAATTTTGCTCAGAACTACCGGTTGAGTTATAAGGACAGAACATTACTTTTGGCTTGTGGTGTTGCCGCCGGAATTGCCGCTGCCTTTAACGCTCCAATTGCAGGGGTTTTGTTTGCTATTGAAGTGGTATTAATGGATGTTAGTATTACCGCATTTATACCGATTATGATTTCCTCAGCCACGGGAGCTATTGTTTCAGCTGTTCTTTTGAAAGAAGATATTTTACTTACATTCAGCAGACAAATAGAATTTGATTATCACAACCTACCCTTTTACATATTGCTTGGCGTTATGTCCGGTTTTGTGTCGATAAATTACGCCCGAACTTTCAGAAAAATTGAACATTATTTTGAGAAGTTGAAAATGGGTTCCATCCGAAAAGCGTTATTTGGTGCAAGTATTTTAGCGGTATTGATTTTCTTTTTTCCAACGCTGTTTGGCGAAGGGTATTCCAGTATTAAAATACTTTCATCATTGCATCCCGAACAGATTTTAGACAATACTGTTTTACAAAATTTCAAAGACAACACCTGGATATTATTACTGTTTGTTGGAGCCACGATGTTAATAAAAGTCTATGCCACCAGTATTACATTGGGCAGTGGCGGAAATGGCGGTAATTTTGCTCCTTCCCTATTTGTAGGTTCCTATTTGGGATTTTTTGTAGCTTCTTTTGTCAACATGTTTGACTATTTTAAATTACCTGTTTCCAATTTTACTATGGTTGGGATGGCCGGAATTTTAAGTGGCTTATTTCATGCACCGTTGACGGCAATTTTCTTAATTGCAGAAATCACCAGTGGTTACAGTTTGATGATTCCGTTGATGCTTGTTTCGTCAATCAGTTTTGCGATTTCAAAACGGTATGAACCCCATTCCTTTGACATTAAAAACTTGGCCGATAAAGGCGATGTTTTTACAGACGATCGTGATCGGAATATTTTATCCGGAATTACTGTTTCCCGATTAATCCAAAGTCCGATTCAAACGTTGACCTTGCAACCTTCTTTAGAAGGATTGACTTCAAAAATTGCGGGCTACAACCAAATGCTTTTTCCTGTGGTTGATGCAAAAAACCAGTTGTTAGGTATCATTGAATTTGATGAAATAAAGACACATCTTTTTAATCCTTACCACGTAAAATTCACTTCAATCAAAGACGTGATGCGGGCTCCAAAAGAAATTGTAGCTTACGATGAAACAGCAGAAACCATTATGGAAAAATTTGAAAATTCAAAAACAGATTATTTACCCGTAATTAAAAACAACCAAGTAATCGGCATTATCTCCAAAAATGCATTGCTTGAAGCGTATCGTGAAAAACTCAAAAGTATTATAATTGAATAATCTGTTAATATCGGATAGGTTGATTTTTTTTATCGAACGATAATTAGTATCTTTGTGGGGTTATGTGGAAAATAGATACCTCTTATCGGACTGAATTTCAATCAACTTTTGAACGATTGTATGATAAACTTGCGGTTTTGCAACAAAGCAGACCGTTACCGGCTATTGCTTTGCGAAAAATCAAGGAATCGTTAACTATTGAGTGGACGTATAATTCTAATAGTATCGAAGGGAATACCTTGACACTGCGTGAAACACAGATGGTGCTTCAGGAAGGAATCACTATAAAAGGCAAATCACTTCGGGAACATTTTGAAGCTAAAAATCACGAAAAAGCAATTGACTACTTGTATACGTTGGTTGATGAAAAGTATGTTTTGCGAAGTATCGATATTTTAAGTTTGCACGGGTTGGTACTTCGTATGATTGAAGATGATTTTGCAGGTAGAATTCGCAATGGAGGTGTTCGTATTACCGGAGCCAATTTTGTTCCGACTAATGCTACTAAAGTTTCAGATTTATTGGATGAATTGATTGATTTTGTGAATACCAATCCACTTGGATTGAATGACATTGAATTGGCTACTGTATTTCATCATAAACTCGTTTGGATCCATCCTTTTTTTGATGGCAATGGGAGAACAGTCCGTTTGGCAATGAATTTGCTCTTGATGCGAAAAGGATTTCCGCCCGCCATCATTTTAAAAAATGACCGAAAGAAATATTATGAAGCACTCAATCAAGCCAATCAGGGCAATTATCAAAAATTGATTTTGTTAATGAGTCAGGCTTTGGAAAGAACTTTAAATATTTACCTCAGTTCATTACCGGACAATGATTATGATTTTCAGGAAATTTCCAATATTGTGAATGAACCGGATTCGCCATACGGTCAAGAATATATTAGTTTATTGGCCCGTCAAGGGAAAATTGACGCCCACAAAGAAGGTCGCAATTGGTTTACCACGAAAAAAGCGATTGAAGATTATATGGCGAATAGGAAAAGGAGGAGATAGTTATCAGTTTTTAGTAGACAGTGATTGTCTACTAAAAACTGAACACTAAATACTACTTGCTCTTCTCTCCTACAAAATAATCGCTTGTACTTTTAAACAAGACATTAAACGTGGTTAAACTACCATAAATTCTGGTGATATATTGTTGCAAGTCAATTTTTTCGGCTTCGTCTAAATTACTTGAATTTATCTTTTGTTCCATCACTCTGATTCTGTCGCGAACCATTGTAATTTTATGAAAAAAGGTATCAATGGGCACTTCTTTACTTTGAGTTGCCGTTCCGGGTTCCATGATTAACTTTCCGCCTTTCCATTTATCAGCAATGGGAACGACTTGTGATGCGTCTGACCATTTTTGTAAAATGTTTTTTAAGGAGCGTTCCACATCATAAAAACTAACTGAATCTACTTCATCTTCCAACGCTTCAATCACTTCAAATTCACTGTCAATTTCAATGGTTTCGAGTCCATTTTCAATAAAAGTTACCCAATAATGTTTTGAAGTAACATTTGTTACAACGCCTAATCCGTATTCTGCATGTTTTAATCTAGAACCTATTCCTAATAATTTCATGTCTTTTAATTTTTTGTATTGCTATTTTTTTCAAAAATAGAAATTGTTTAACAAATTCTTCTTATCTGTCTGTATAAATCTTACTGTTAAAAGTGTAACTTTGCGTTTTGCCAAAAAATCATGCAACAACTAGATGAAACTATTGACGTTTTAGGAGCTCGGGTTCACAATTTAAAGAACATTGATGTTTCCATTCCCAGAGAAAAACTGGTGGTTATTACCGGACTTTCCGGCTCCGGAAAATCGTCATTAGCCTTTGATACCAT
Organism: Flavobacterium sp.; assembly: GCA_030682755.1. GTDB lineage: Bacteria > Bacteroidota > Bacteroidia > Flavobacteriales > Flavobacteriaceae > Flavobacterium. The sequence goes on along the minus strand of JAUXNR010000197.1, from coordinate 1,911 downwards.
TTATGCTGAAGGACAACGTCGTTATATTGAGACATTTTCGGCTTATGCCAGACAATTTCTCGGTGGTTTAGAACGTCCGGATGTTGATAAAATTGACGGATTATCGCCTGTAATTGCCATTGAGCAAAAAACCACGAGTAAAAGTCCGCGTTCCACTGTTGGTACCATTACTGAAATATATGACTTTCTTCGTTTGTTGTTTGCCCGAGCTGCTGATGCTTACAGTTACAACACCGGAGAAAAAATGGTTTCCTATTCTGATGAACAAATCAAAGATTTGATTATTGAAAGTTTCAACGGAAAACGCATCAATATTTTAGCTCCAGTTGTACGTTCCAGAAAAGGTCATTATGCTGAATTATTCCAACAAATTGGCAAACAAGGATTTGTAAAAGTTCGTGTGAATGGTGAAATTCAAGATATTGTTTCGGGAATGAAAGTGGATCGATACAAAACACACGACATTGAGATTGTTATTGATCGCATGCAAATTGAATCTGACGACGATACCGATAAGCGATTGGCTGAAAGCATCAAAACAGCCATGCATCATGGCGATGATGTGATGATGGTGATTGAACATGAAAGCCAAGAAGTTCGTTATTTCAGTCGCACCTTGATGTGTCCCACTTCAGGTATTTCTTATCCGAATCCGGAACCTAATAATTTTTCGTTCAACTCCCCAAAAGGAGCTTGCGAAAGTTGCAATGGCTTGGGAACCATCAATCAAATCAACCTCAAAAAAATCATCCCAAATCCGAAAGCTTCCATCAAACAAGGTGGATTTGCTCCTTTGGGAGAATATAAAAACACTTGGATTTTTAAACAACTTGAAACTATTGGAGAGAAATACGGATTTACGAATGCCGATCCAATTGAAACCATTCCTGAAGAAGCGATGGAAATGATTCTAAATGGCGGTAAAGATAAATTTGCTGTTGCATCCAAAACATTAGGCATTACAAAAGAATACAAAATTGAGTTTGAAGGAATAGCTCATTTTATTAAAAACCAACATGACGAAAGCACTTCCAATTCCATAAAAAGATGGGCAAAAGAATTCATGGATGAAATTGATTGTCCGGATTGTCAGGGTTCCCGCTTAAAGAAAGAAGCACTTTATTTTAAAATAAATCAGTTAAATATTGCTGATTTATCCCAAATGGACATTTCAGAATTGACCCATTGGTTTGCGGGATTAGACGAACAATTATCAGACAAACAAAGAGCTATTGCCACCGAAATCACAAAAGAAATCAGGGCACGATTGCAATTTTTAATGGATGTTGGATTGAATTATTTGTCTTTGAATAGAAGCTCCAAATCACTTTCAGGTGGTGAGGCACAACGCATCAGGTTGGCCACTCAAATAGGCTCCCAGTTGGTTGGCGTTTTATATATACTTGACGAACCCAGCATTGGATTGCATCAAAGAGACAACGAACGATTGATCAATTCGTTGGAAAACCTTCGAGATATTGGCAATTCTGTTTTGGTGGTGGAACATGATAAAGACATGATTGAACGTGCGGATTGGGTCATTGACATCGGTCCGAAAGCCGGTAGATTTGGCGGACAAATCATCAGCCAAGGCACTCCAAAGCAATTGTTATTGGAAAACACGATGACTGCTCAATACATGAGTGGCAAAATGAAAATTGAAATTCCAAAAAAACGACGAGAAGGCAACGGAAAAGTTTTAAAACTATCAGGAGCAACGGGTAACAATCTAAAAAACGTAACCGTTGAATTTCCATTGGGTAAACTGATTTGCGTAACGGGTGTTTCGGGTAGTGGAAAATCCACTTTAATTAATGAAACACTTTATCCCATTTTAAATGAATACTTTTTTAATGCTGTAAAAAAACCGCAACCTTTTAAAAAGATTGAAGGTTTGGAGCACATTGATAA
>JAUXNR010000613.1 GCA_030682755.1 Flavobacterium sp. | reverse complement strand
GATGTTCCGGGACTTATTGAATTAGTTGGAGGAAAAGAGAAATTTATTGAAAAGCTTGATACACTATTTTCAACAAGTTCCGATTTAACAGGCGAAGATGTATCGAGCGATATTACAGGCTTAATCGGACAATATGCACATGGCAATGAGCCCAGTCACCATATTACGCACATGTATAATTATGTTGGTCAGGCATGGAAAACACAAAAGCTCACCAACCAGATTATGAGTGAATTGTATTTCAACGACCCCAATGGTTTGGCAGGTAACGAAGACTGCGGTCAAATGTCGGCGTGGTACGTTCTGAATGCCATGGGATTTTATTCTTTCTGTCCGGGCGAACCGGTTTATTCCATCGGGCGACCTGTTTTTGATAAGGTTGAAGTCAATCTCTCCAATGGAAAAGTTTTTACAGTTATCGCAAAAAATAACAGCCCGGAAAATTTCTATATACAATCGGCAAAATTAAACGGCAAACCAATGAAAGAAGCATTTTTTACCCATAAAGATATTTTAAATGGCGGCACGCTGGAATTTGAAATGGGTGTGGCTGCAAATAAAAATCTGTTCAATTAAAAAAAAGAATGAAAACGAGAATAGTACTTTTTGTCATTTTTAACCTCTTGATTTTAGCAGTAATTGCCCAGAACAAACACGGAAAAACCACGAAATATCCCAGCTACAAAGGTCTGATTATAGCCGGTTATCAGGGCTGGTTTCGTGCCAAAAGAGATGAAACCAACGCCGGTTGAAGACATTACAGGAAAGCCGGAAAGTTTGACGAGGAAAATAACACCATCGATTTTTGGCCCGATGTGACAGATTATGAAAAAACATATAAAACCAGTTTCAGGTATCCTGACGGAAAACAAGCTGAAGTATTCAGTTCGGTGGATAAAAGCACAACAGACCTGCATTTCAAATGGATGAATGAATATGGCGTTGACGGAGTTTTTATGCAACGCTTTTTTGGCGTTACACGCAGATATAAAAACACAGATAAACCAGAGGATAAAATTTTAAGAAATGCAATTGAGGCGGCCAAAAAGAATGGTCGTGCCGTTGGTGTAATGTACGATTTGTCGGGATTAAAAG
>JAUXNR010000183.1 GCA_030682755.1 Flavobacterium sp. | reverse complement strand
TATAATGAAGTTCCTTCAAAAGCTGCTTTTTCAAACGCTTTTACATCATTAATCGTTTGCACTTTGGCATGATAAGCAATGTCCAACAACCCAAAACTCAACTGACGCATCGTGGCCATTCCTTCCAAGAAACTCGCACTTTCCTTAATTTTTTCCACATATTGTTGCGGAATCACTTCGCCGGTTAAATAATGCTTCGCAAACAAAGCCAATGCTTCGGGTTCATAGCACCAATTTTCCATCACTTGACTTGGCAATTCCACAAAATCCCAATACACCGAAGTTCCAGACAAACTCGGATACGTCGTGTTCGCCAACATTCCGTGCAACGCGTGACCAAATTCGTGAAACAAAGTCGTCAATTCATTAAAGGTTAGGAGTGAAGGTTTCGTTTCTGTCGGTGGTGTAAAATTACAAACGATTGAAACGTGTGGTCGTTCGTTCACGCCATTTTTGATATATTGCGGTTTGAATGAAGTCATCCAAGCACCATTTCGTTTCCCTTTTCTTGGAAAAAAATCGGCGTAAAAAATGGCAACTAATTCTCCCTCGAAGTCTAAAACTTCAAAAGTTTGCACATCTTTATGATAGGGATCAATATCAAAAACTTCTTTAAATGTGATTCCGAATAATTTTTCGGCTATCGTAAAAGCTCCGTTCAACACATTTTCCAATTTGAAATACGGTTTCAGCAACTCATCATCCAAACTGAATAACTTTTGCTTCAACTTTTCAGAATAATATGCTCCATCCCATTTCTCTAACTGTTCAATTCCGTCTAATTCTTTAGCAAAAGCGGTCAATTCGGCAAATTCTTTTTGAGCAGCAGGTTTTGCTTTTCCCAACAAATCATTCAAAAACGATTTCACTTTTTCGGGATGTTGAGCCATTCGTTCTTCCAACACAAAATGCGAATGCGATTCATAACCCAATAAATTCGCTCTCTTATGACGCAATTCTACAATGCGTTTGACATTTTCTTTGTTGTCAAATTCATTATTTTGAAAGGCTTTTTTCCCTGCAGCAATGGCAATTTCTTTTCGCAATTCACGGTTGTCAACATACGTCACAAATGGCAAATAACTCGGAAAATCCAATGTAAAAACCCAACCTTCTAATCCTTTTGATTTGGCTAAACTGGCGGCCATTTCTTTCGTTCCATCAGGCAAACCTTTTAAATCGGATTCTTTGGTAATGTGCAATTGATAATTGTTGGTTTCGGCTAATACATTTTCTCCATACGTTAATTTTAATTTGGCTAATTTGGTGTCAATTTCACGTAATTTCAATTTATCTTCTTCCGAAAGTAATGCTCCATTTCGAGAAAATCCTTTGAATTTTTTATCTAATAAAGTCGCTTGTTCAGTCGTTAAAGTCAATTTGTCTTTTTGATCATGAACGGCTTTCACGCGTTTAAACAATTCTTCATTCAACGAAATATCATTGCTGAAAGCGGTCAATAAAGGCGAAACTTCTTGAGCGATTTTTTGCATTTCATCACACGTTTCAGCTGAATTCAAATTAAAAAATATTGACGATATTCTATCCAAAGCTTCACCGGAAAAATCCAATGCTTCGATTGTATTTTCAAAAGTTGGAGTTTCAGAATTGTTTACAATTTCGTCCACTTCAGCTTTTGCTTTTGCAATGGTTTCCTCAAAAGCCGGTTTGTAATCTTCTAATTTTATTTGTGAAAAAGGTGCGGTGTTGTGTTTGGTTTCGAAATTTTGGGTAAGTGTTTTCATAGTCATTGCGAGGAACGAAGCAATCTCATTCCGTATTTTTATATTTTAAAATTTTCTAAATCTTGGTACATATTCCAAAATCGAAGTAATTCTAATTGATTGGAATTGATTCTGTATAAAGTGTAATGTGTTTTGTAACGACAACTTTGTTTACATTTTTGTAATTAGTTGAAATAAATTCAACATTTTTTTGGTTAAAAATTTCAATCGTTTCATCCACTTTTTCAATAAAATTAACCACGACTTGAAACGACCATTCAGCTTCCAAATAATCAATATTTTGCCAATAGTCTTTTTTGGCTTGCGGAGACCAAACAACAATCATCTATTTAAAATATTTTGAATAGCGATTTTTAGTTTCTTCCATCACCATATTGTGAGCAATTCCTTCATTCTTTTCAAGAGAAATAAGAGCTTCATCAATAGCCGATTTTTGTTTTTGGGTCAAAGTAGATTTGGATTGAATTAAATGAATAATTTCTTCAATCAATGCAGGGTTTTCAAGATCTAAGATAACCTTTGCCAGTTCTATTTTTGAAGTTTTAATATCCATATTCATTTTTATCAAAGATAATTATTTTTTCAATCCCTCCGAAGCTTTCAAAACAGCTTCTTTCAAACTTTCTTTATAAAAAACAATTTTATCCAACACACATTTATCATAACTTCCGATAATTTGTGCGGCTAAAATCCCGGCGTTTTTGGCTCCGTTCAATGCTACTGTCGCTACCGGAACACCGCCCGGCATTTGTAAAATTGACAAAACGGAATCCCAACCGTCAATGGAGTTGCTCGATTTCACAGGAACGCCAATCACAGGCAATGGCGACATCGAAGCAACCATTCCCGGTAAATGTGCCGCACCACCAGCTCCGGCAATAATCACCGAAATACCGCGAGTGTGAGCATTTTTACTAAAATCAAACAATTTTTCGGGTGTTCGGTGTGCCGAAACAATATCGACTTCGGTTTCTATATCAAATCCTTTTAAGATGTCGATGGCTTCCTGCATGACCGGCATGTCGGAAATGGAACCCATGATGATGGCTACTTTGCTCATTGCTTTATTCTGTTTCAAGTTTAATGCTTCAAGTTAATTTGGTTTTCAAAACTGACTACTGCGACTGACCACTGATTACTCTAATACTATTCTTCACTTCCTCAGCAACTCTTCTCGCTACCACCATATCTTCATTTACAATTGTTACATGTCCCATTTTTCGGAAAGGTCGTGTTTCTCTTTTGCCATAAATATGTGGAGTCACGCCATCAATAGCCATGATTTTTTCAATATTTTCATAAACTACGAGTCCTGAAAAACCGTCTTCACCCACCAAATTTACCATAATTCCAGCAACTTTGCTAGCGGTATTTCCCAAAGGTAAATCTAAAATGGCTCGCAAATGATTTTCAAATTGTGAGGTATAACTTGCTTCGATGCTGTAATGTCCAGAATTATGTGGTCGTGGAGCAACTTCATTAACTAAAATTTCGTCGTTTTCGGTTTGGAACATTTCAACTGCCAATAAACCAACGTGATTGAATGACTCGGAAACTTTCAATGCAATTTCTTGTGCTCTTTGAGCTACTTTTTCGTCAATTCGAGCCGGACAAATTACATATTCTACTTGATTGGCTTCAGGGTGAAATTCCATTTCCACTACCGGATAGGTTTTTACTTCGCATGAAACCGAACGAGCGACGATTACCGCCAACTCATTTTTAAAAGGAACCATATCTTCAGCAATGCATTCAACATCGGGTAATTTCACTAAATCCAAAGAGGAACGACAAATTTTTACGCCTGTTCCATCATAACCAAATTGTGCACATTTCCATACAAAAGGAAAATTCAATTCGTCTTTTTCTAAAGCTTCATGTAAGGCTTTTAAACTTACAAATCGTCTGAAATTAGAAGTTGGAATGTTATTATCCGCATAGAAATCCTTTTGTCTTCCTTTGTTTTGAATTTGATGTAATGTTTTTGGAGATGGAAAAATCGGCAAACCTTCTTCTTCTAATTTAAGCAGAGCTTCCAAATTTACATTTTCAATTTCAATCGTTAATAAATCCACCATTTTTCCGAAACGATAAACGGTTTCAAAATGCATCAAACTTCCTTCAAAAAATTGGTTGCAACCAAATTGTGCTGGAGCTTCCGGACTCGGATCTAAAACAAAAGTTTGAATGTCAAATTTTCGGGTTTCAGCCAGAAGCATCTTACCTAATTGACCTCCTCCTAAAATTCCTAATTTAAAATCAGATGAAAAATAATTCATGGTGTTGTGTTGTTGTTGTTGTTGTTGTTGCGTAGGGACAAGTCGCGACTTGTCCGTACAATATTATCCGCATATATTTTTATTCAATCGTTGTCAAAAAATCATCCGGTGTTAAAACGGTTATTTCTGCAAATTTATAATCTTTTAAATCTCTAGTTACTATACAATCCATATTATTTATCGATTGTGCCGACACAATTTGAATGGCATCTTCAAAATCTTTGTGATTGGATTTTAGGCTTTTTTTGATGATGTTTATATCTATAGGAATTATCGAAAGAACAGTGGTAACTTCGTCTAACGATTTTCTAATGTTTTCCTCAGTTGTAAATTTTTTTAATAAATAATGCAACGTAGAAATAGTGTTTGATGAAGTAAAAAGAACAACTTTTTTTCTTAATCCAAGTTTATAAATTTCAGAGGATGATTTGTAAAAAGGTTGTCGATTGGCTAAAATATCCATCAAAACATTGGTGTCGAGAAAAATATTTTTCATAAACCATATTTTTCTCTATGGTATTCTTCTTTAGCTTTATCGATATCAAAATCATCTGGCAAAGTAACAATTCCGGTAATTCTTTTTAATCGTTCGTCAATATCATTACTGTCATCCGTATTTTTTTCTGCCTTCGAAACCAAATTTTTAAAATAATTCTCCACCATTTCAGACAAGCTTCTGCCAGTTCCTTTGGCATAAATTTTAGCTTTCTCAATGATCTCTTTGTCGAGCGATAAGGTGAGTTTGGTGTTCATACGTGTAATTTTTACAAATGTACGTAAAATTATTTTTTTGAACAATTTTTATAGTTTCAAAATCACAATAATTTTAAGTAATCTTTTGGGTTTTGTCGGTTGTCAATGAAAAGCAAGATGCTGATTGTTTGTTCGGTCTCATCAAATTCATAAAACATAGAAGCGTTTTTGTGAAGTACAATTTTCCGAATATTTTTGATAAAAGGTTTTCCTAATTTAGGGTTGTTTTGAAGTTGAACGACACTTTTCTCAGTTAAATTAATAAATTGATTGAGCGTTTTGTTATCCCATAAAAACAAAATAAATTCAGAAACATCGGCAAATGATGATTTTCCTAAGCTTGAAATTTCTACTGCAATCATTTCAAGCCATACTTTTCTTTAGATTCATTTAATACATCAAAAAAAGATTCCTTTTTACCCTCTCTTATTTCTTTTGATGATTTATCTAATAATTTTAGGATTAAATCCTTGCCTTCCTCAGTTTCATCCCAAGTTTTATCACGAATAATATCATAATAAATTCTTGAAATAAAATCATCAGAATTAGACTGATTTATTTTTTCAATAATGGCTCGCTTTTTTTCTTGAATGTTCATCTCAAAATTATTTCTACATCAAATATATAGCTTATTTCAATCGTTTCAAAATATTCCTCGCCGCCGCCTTATAACCCGCAGAATGATTCGAATAATCCTGACTTAAAATTGGCTTCAACTCTTCATAAATCCAATCGTATTTTTTTCCTAAAACAAATAGAGCTTTCATTGCATAAGCTTTTGAAGCTACTTTTTCATCTTGAATTAATCGGTCAATTAAAGCCTCGATTAAAATGTGTTCTTGCTCTTGGGTTAAATTAATTCCGTTTTTTCGATGATTACTTTTAGCTAAAAACATCGCTATTCTGGTCGCAGGTCGCAACGAAGAATCATTTTTAATTTTGGGCAAAACTTCACAAAATTCATCAATGTATGGAGTTAGTAATTTCAACTTTTTTTCACCCGCCAAATCCAAACTCCAAAAGGCTTTCACGTGCAATTCGTGGTGAATATCAAAAGCAATCGAAATCAATTCTTTCAAATTTTCTTCACTTTTCATAGCAAAATTACTCACCATCACTCGGCTTTTTACATGAGCGGTGCTTCCTTCTATTTTTTGATATAGTATTGAATTCATGGGGTAAATATACCAATTTTGCAAAAAAGTCTGAATTCTTACTTCGTAATACTCAAGACTTCCTTAAATTTGCACTTTATTAAAAATCAGAACATGATACACCTTCACGACAAAACATTTGTACCGTTTATTTCTTCAGAAGAATTGAATTTTGCAATTAAGAATTTAGCCAAACAAATGGATGATGACTTTTTTGATGAAGTGCCTGTTTTTGTTGGAGTTTTAAACGGAGCATTCATGGTTTTGTCTGATTTAATGAAAGAATATCGCGGTATGTGTGAAGTGAGTTTCGTGAAAATGGCTTCTTATGAAGGCACACAAACTACCAATGAAGTAAAACAATTAATCGGTTTAAACCAAAATTTAGAAGGTAGAACAGTTGTCATCGTAGAAGATATAATCGATACCGGAAACACCATCGAAGAATTAAAGGCAATTTTTAAAGAAAAAAATGTAAAACATTTAAAAATTGCCACTTTGTTTTTAAAGCCGGATGCCTATAAAAAAGACATCAAAATTGATTATGTCGGAATTCGCATTCCAAACAAATTCATCGTTGGCTACGGTCTAGATTACGATGGTTTGGGCAGAAATTTACCGGACGTTTATCAACTTGCAGAATAACATCTAACTATCCAAAAATCTAACAATCCAACAATCTAATAATCCACATTAAAAATGATTAACATCGTTCTTTTCGGAAAACCGGGTGCCGGAAAAGGTACACAAGCTGAATTTTTAAAAGAAAAATACAATTTAACACATTTATCCACCGGCGATATTTTTCGATT
>JAUXNR010000178.1 GCA_030682755.1 Flavobacterium sp. | reverse complement strand
GTATTGATTGATGCAGATAACGTTCCGTATAGCAACGTAAAAGGCATGATGGAAGAAATTGCCAAATACGGCACACCAACCACCAAAAGAATTTATGCAGACTGGACCAGACCAAATGCCAACGGTTGGAAAGGTGTTTTATTAGAACACGCCATTACACCCATTCAACAATATAGCTATACCTCCGGAAAAAACTCTTCCGACTCGGCGTTAATTATTGACGCAATGGATTTGTTGTATTCCGGAAAATTAGACGGATTTTGTATAGTTTCCAGCGATAGTGATTTTACAAGATTAGCCATTAGACTGAGAGAATCCGGCATGAAAGTGTTTGGAATTGGGGAGCAAAAAACGCCAAAACCTTTTATCAGTGCTTGTGATCGATTTATTTTTATTGAAGTATTGGAAGATGCTAAAAAGAAAAAGATTGTAAATTCTCCGACGGATAAGAAAAAAATTGAAAAAATAATTCCTAAAATCGATGTGGAAACCATTGATTTGATTGAATCCAGTATTGAAGATATTGCCGAAGATGACGGCTGGGCCTTTTTAGGAGATGTTGGAAATCTTATTGTTAAGAAAAAACCGGAATTTGACCCAAGAAATTATGGCTTTACAAAACTAACCCCTTTAATGAAATCATTAACCAACTTATTGGAAATTCACGAAAGAGAATCGGATAAAAAAGGAATCAAACACGTATATGTTAGACTGAAATAATGAATTCAGAACACAAAAAAACATTGATTCATAAACAAAAGATATGTCTTTTATAAATATGGTGCTATACATTAAATATATGGTGAGTTTGCGATGCAAATTGATGGTCAAGGAAGAATTAAAAAAACTTGGGATTCGTTACGTCATTGTTGATTTGGGTGTAGTAGAAATATTGGAAGACATAACTATTGAGCAAAGAATCGCACTTAAAAACGCTTTATTAAAATCAGGTTTAGAATTAATGGACGACAAAAAAGCAATTTTGATTGAAAAAACCAAAAATGTTAT
>JAUXNR010000610.1 GCA_030682755.1 Flavobacterium sp. | reverse complement strand
TTTTTAATTATTTTTATTATGAAATATTATTTTTTGAGTTTGGGTTTGATTTGTTTGTTGATTTGTTGTGGTGGAAATAAGAAAATAGAGGAACGAGAAGAGAATAAAGATATTTCTCTTCTTATTGAGGATAAAAAATCGAATGAATTTAAAACCGGTGCTGAAAACTTCAACGTTTATTTGCCTTTGTTAACCGGCAAAAAGGTTGGCGTTGTCACGAATCAGAGTGGAATTTTAAATATAGAAACAGAAAATGTGGTTGTTAAAAATGATATTAAAGAATACCAACGCATTTTTAAAAGCCACCATTTAGTTGATTTTTTGATTGAAAGAAAAATTCAAGTTCAAAAAATTTATGCTCCAGAACACGGTTTCAGAGGAACGGCCGATGCCGGAGAATTAATTAAAGACGGAAAAGATACCAAAACCGGATTGCCGATTATTTCGCTTTATGGAGATAATAAAAAACCAAAACCCGAACAATTAATTGGAATTGATGTGTTGGTTTTTGATTTGCAGGATGTGGGTGCGAGATTTTACACCTATATATCATCTTTACATTATGTGATGGAAGCTTGTGCGGAAAATAACATTTCGCTAATCGTTTTAGATCGACCAAATCCGAATGGTGGCATTGTTGATGGGCCAATTTTAGAAAAAGAATTTACAAGTTTTGTGGGTATGCATCCGATTCCGGTTTTGCACGGCATGACAATTGGCGAATATGCCAAAATGATTAATTGTGAAAAATGGTTGAAAGATGGTGTTCAATGTAATTTAACCGTTGTTCCGAATTTGAATTATACTCACGAAATGGTTTATAGTTTACCCGTAAAACCATCACCAAATTTGCCTAACGATCAATCGATTAATTTGTATGCGAGTTTGTGTTTTTTTGAAGGGACGAATGTGAGCGTTGGTCGCGGAACAGAGAAACAGTTTCAGATTTATGGTTCGCCGTTTTTGGCTAAAACCGATTTTAGTTTTACGCCGAAACCTAATTTGGGAGCAAAAGACCCGATGCATAATGGTAAGGTTTGCTATGGTGAAGATTTGAGCACTATTCCGAAAGTGAATCGTTTGGAATTAAAATGGCTAATCAAAGCTTATGAATCGACATCTGATAAAAAAGCGTTTTTTAATTCTTTTTTTGTGAAATTAGCAGGGACAAAAAAATTGCAGGAGCAAATTGAAAAAGGGGTCTCTGAGGTTGAGATTAGGAAGAGTTGGGAGAAGGGTTTGGAGGAGTTTAGGAAAGTGAGAGGAAAATATTTGATTTATGAGTAGAACAAAGAAAAAAGAGAATAGAAAAAAGATGAGAATAAATGAAATCAAGAGCAATTAAGGTTTTATCTGCTATTAGTGCTGTATTAATTGGAATGCTAATGTCTGGATTCGGTTTTACAACTGAAATGGGACATCCTATAAGTACAATATGTTTACTATTTGGATTAGGTTTGGCATTTGGAGGCTTTATTTATTTCGTAAAAATTGCAATATCTAATGATTGAAGTTAAATCACTTCAGATGACGAACTACAACGGTAACTTCTCTTTCATTCGTTCTACAATATTATAAGCAGCAGGACAAATAGCAACGTTTAACAAAGTTAAATCAGTAATTTGATTGAATTTTTTTCGGTCAGTGTGCGGAAATTCTCGGCAGGCTTTTGGGCGAACATCATAAATAAAACATTTGTTATCGCTTTCTAAAAACGTACACGGAACCGATTTCAAAACATAATCATTCTCTTCATCGATTCGTAAATATTGGTCAATGAATTGCTGTGGTTTTTGTCGGAAATGTTTCGAAATTCGTTCTATATCTGCGGAGGTAAAAAGTGGACCGGTTGTTTTGCAGCAATTGGCACAATCCAGACAATCTGTTTTTTTAAATTCAGCATCATGCAAATCTTGCATTACATAATCTAAATTTTTGGGTGTTTTCTTTTTAAGCTTATCAAAATACTTTTTGTTTTCGATATGCTTATCTTTGGCAAGTTTTGCCAATGTGTCGATTTGAAAATGTGCCAATGTGTCAATTTTAGATTACTGCAAAGTTAAAGAACTTTTAAACGCTTAAACCTCTAAACTATTAAACTTTTTATGAAAGACCTTTTCGGAAAAGCCATTTTAGATTATCAAACCGGAAATAATCCTGAAGATTTGATTACGGAAACTTCAATTTCTGAAGCAGATGAAATGAGTGTTGCTTATTTGTTTCGGGATTTTGATGAAATGCCTGCTATAGAACAAAAAGCGATAAAGCTTTGCAAAGGAAAAGTGCTAGATGTTGGTTGTGGAGCCGGAAGTCATTCACTCCATTTACAAGAAAATGGATTTGAGGTTACAGCTATTGATATATCTCCAAATGCTATCAAAGCTTGTGAATTAAGGAATGTAAAACATTGTGTTGTTTCGGACATTTTGGATTTAAATTCTTCTGAAAAATTTGATACTATTCTTTTACTAATGAATGGAACAGGGATTTTTGGAAAACTAAATAAAATTTCAACGTATTTACAAAAATTGAAATCGCTTTTAAAAGTAGACGGACAAATTTTAATTGACAGTTCCGACTTGATTTATATGTATGATCAAGATGAAGACGGGGCTTATGAAGTTCCTGCTGAAGGATATTATGGAGAATTATCTTTCTCCATTCAATATAAGGGTGAAATTGAAGAAACTTTTGATTGGTTATATGTTGATTATAACACATTACAAAATGCTGCTATTGCCAATGGTTTCAATTGTGAATTAGTTTTGGAAGGTGAGCATTTTGATTATTTAGCTCAACTTACATTGCTGTAGTTTACCTAAAAATAATCGGTATTTTTAACTCAACTCCAATAGGATTCCCGTTTTTGTAAGCGGGTTTCCATTTAGGGAAATTTTTTAATGCTCTTAAAATTTCAACTGCAGTATCCATGTCGTCAAATTTTAGAAGTCTTATTTTTTCCATTGTTCCTTCTTTGTTTACTAAAAAAGAAACCAATAATTTTTCTTCAGATTTAATTTTATTTTTATCTAATTTATTCATCAAGTAAGCATAAAACATTTCCATACCTCCCGGGAATTCCGGATCTATTATATCTGAATTCAAATAAACCTCATCTTCACCTTGAATTTGAGCATGGGAATTGGAAGACAAACAAACTAAAAATAAAAAGAGATATCTCACAAGAAAAATTATTGGCTTTTATGGAAATTACTCCATGTATTTCATTAAGATCT
>JAUXNR010000162.1 GCA_030682755.1 Flavobacterium sp. | reverse complement strand
TGATGGGATTCTGTCTTGATTAAATTCAAATCCAAAATACCAACCATCTGAATTTAATGAAGTAACATCGGACAATAAAGAGTTAATTGATTTATTTGAAATAGTTGCAGATCTTCCAATAAAAGCAGTTGCTATCGTCGGGATACCAAGGTCGTCACCTACCTTCTTTGATAATGAAAATAGTTTGAAATTTAGATCAATAATGTCATTTCTCCCAGATTCATATATTAACGAAGGTGATAATATTGCAGAAACACCTATATCATGGCTTATTAATCTAAGGCTATTTTTAAATTCGGTTAATTGACTTTCTTGTATCTTTAGAAATTCAGAAACACTAGTTCGAAATTTGTTAATAGGGTAAGTAGCTAAATTTTTATTCTGAAATTGTGGATTGAAAAATTGAAGATCAATTAAAATATCAGACCCACAACCATGAAATAAATTTGCATATTTAATTGCATTATGTAAGGGCAGATCCCGAGGGCTAAACACAACCCCAACTCCGTTTCCTAATTCTATCTGCTCTAGAGCTAATTTTTGACTATTATGTCCAAATTGGTGCCAAACACCTGATTTCATATTCCCTCAAATTTTACTAATTAAATTTGCAACTTGTTTCCCATTCAAAGGTCGTTTTGACCTTTCCTTTTCTAGAAGCTTATTGATTATTATTTGCCAATTTCTAGGTAATAATATATAAGTTGGATTTCTCTTATAGTCATCCGAATAACAAATTGAATCTTTAAGTTGATTGTAGGTGTTAACATTATTCATAAATGGATGTTGTCCAATTAATGCTTGATACAATATTATTCCTGAAGCAAATAAATCCGTTCTATGATCTATATCATGTTTATTTCCAAAAAATTGTTCTGGAGCAAAATAATTCGGTGTTCCTATTGCAGCCCCTTCACTAGTTCTGGTTATATCAGATAATAATAAATGGCGAGCTAATCCGAAATCAATAATTACTGGTGTGTTGTCTGCCCTTACTCTTATGTTTTTTGGTTTTAGATCTCGATGAACTAAACCTTTTTCATTTAAAGCAAATAAACCATCGAAAAGTTGAATAAAGAATTGGGAAGCTTTATTCAAATCCCAAGGTTTGATAGTTAATAAATCATGAAGGTCCATTCCATCTATATATTCTTCAATTATAAAGTGCCGTTGATTTCCAATTTTCGATGTAAATGTATATTCTAATAATTTTACAATATTTGGATGTGACAAGGATTGTAAGGCAATTACTTCTCTTTGTAATCTATGAACATCATAAGTTGGACATATTATTTTTAGACATAAGTCAGTCCCATTGGAATCTTTTACATGAAATGCTGCTTTTTGTTCACTTGGAGTTAAGCAAGATATAAATCGATACTCTGGAAATATTTTTTTAGCTTTCTCAATTGAAACTATAAATGGCATGAAATGGGTTCCTTTTTA
>JAUXNR010000161.1 GCA_030682755.1 Flavobacterium sp. | reverse complement strand
ACAGCCGCTCTTAAACCGGGAGAAGTACTACTTTTAGAAAACTTAAGATTTTACAGCGAAGAAGAAGCGGGTGACGAAGCATTCTCAAAAAAACTAGCCAATTTAGGTGATATTTATGTAAACGATGCTTTTGGAACAGCCCACAGAGCCCATGCATCAACAACAATTATTGCTAAGTTTTTTCAAGATTCAAAATGTTTCGGATTGTTATTGGCCAAAGAAATTGAGAGTTTGAACAGGGTTTTAAACAACAGTATAAAACCGGTAACTGCTGTTTTAGGCGGTTCAAAAGTATCTTCAAAAATAACGGTAATTGAAAATATTTTAGATAAAGTTGACCACATGATTATTGGTGGCGGAATGACGTTTACCTTTATAAAAGCATTAGGTGGCAATGTTGGAAATTCTATTTGTGAAGATGATAAACTTCAAATGGCTCTTGATATTTTGAAATTGGCCAGCGAAAAAAATGTCCACATTCATATTCCGGTTGATGTTGTTGCCGCAGATGCTTTTTCAAACGATGCAAACACGCAAATTGTAGATGTTCGTCAGATTCCTGATGGTTGGCAAGGTTTGGATGCCGGACCAAAATCATTAGAAAATTTTAAAGAAGTTATTATGAATTCCAAAACCATTCTATGGAATGGACCGTTAGGTGTTTTTGAAATGGAATCTTTTGCAAACGGAACCATCACTTTAGGAAATTATATAGCAGTAGCAACAAAAAACGGAGCTTTTTCTCTTGTTGGAGGAGGTGATTCTGTTTCAGCCGTAAAACAATTCGGATTAGAAGAAAAAATGAGTTATGTCTCAACAGGCGGTGGAGCCATGTTGGAAATGTTAGAAGGTCAAACTTTGCCCGGAATTGCAGCAATTTTAAAATAGTTGATACTTTAACAATATTTAAACAAAAAAGTACGTTTAATATTTCGTATGTTTGCACTTATCCCAACTACCTGAAATATAAACTGTTAACAAATCAAAATGAAGTTACATAATACCACGCTTGTTTTTTTACTCCTTATTACCGGTCAGCTTTTTGCTCAAGACACTATAGTTTCTGCAAATCAGGTTGTAGAATTACCCAAAATATCATTTCTGGATTCCATAAAAAAAACGTTTGTTCACCACGAGATTGCTGCTTGTGTAGATGAACGATTTATTACTGAAATTGCGTCTCAAGATTTATTTAAGGAAATTACAAATGATATTGAAACCATAGATTTAGATGTAAAAGTTGATTATGAACTTTCAACAGAACTTTTAAAAGAAAGATTAAAAGTGCTTGATGCAAAATCAGCTTTTAACATTGAATACAACCCGGGATTAGAAAACATCATCAAGCATTACTTAAAAAACAGAAAAAAATCCTATGAGCGATTAATGGGATTATCTCAATATTATTTCCCAATTTTTGAAGAAGCATTATCAAAATATAATGTTCCGTTAGAAATTAAATATTTAGCCATTGTTGAGTCGGCTTTAAACCCAAGAGCTGTTTCAAAAATGGGAGCAACCGGATTATGGCAATTTATGTACGGAACCGGAAAACAATACAATTTAGAAATCAACACTTTTGTTGATGAACGCAGTGATGTGTTAAAAGCTACTGAAGCTGCTTGTCAATATATGGTAAATATGTACGCCATTTTTGGTGATTGGGATTTGGTTTTAGCATCCTATAATGCCGGACCTGGAAATGTGACAAAAGCAATCAGACGTTCTGGCGGAAAACAAAACTACTGGAACATCAGACCTTTTTTACCAAAAGAAACACAAGGTTATGTTCCTGCATTTTTGGCAACAATGTATGTTTATGAATACCATAAAGAACACGGAATTGTACCAAATAAACCAATTTTAAATACTTTTTCTACAGACACCATCAAAATTAAAAACAAAATGTCTTTCAAACAGATTTCGGATTTGTTAGATATTTCTGTAGAGCAATTACAGTTTCTAAATCCTTCTTATAAAAGAGATTATGTTCCTTCAATTCCGGGTAAAAATCACTTTTTGCGTTTGCCAATTGATAAAGTAGCGGTTTTTACATCCAATGAAGAGAAAATTTATGCGTATTCTGAACATGATTTTGGAAAACGTGAAAAACCTTTTTCTTCACAAGAAGCTTTGGCTGCTGCAGACGGAAATTATGATGTGATGTCAACCACAAAATACCATACCGTAAAAAGAGGCGAAACTTTGGGAGGTATTTCTAATAAATATGGAGTTCCTCTTACGAAAATAAAACAGTGGAACAATTTGAAATCCAATAATATAGCTTTGGGTAGAAAATTAAAAATTGTTACAAACGAAAGAGTTGCAACCACAGCAAAACCCAAAACAGAGCAAGCTGTTGTAAAAGCTACAGAAAAAGTTACAAATAGCACGATTGTTTCTAAAGACTCAATTATTAAAAAAGTACATCAGGTTGAAAAAGGAGAGACCCTCAGTATGATTGCCAGAAAATATGATGTAACTATTGATGAAATTAAATCTTTAAACGGATTAAAAGACACGAATATCGGAATTGGATCAAAATTAATTGTTTCAAGAGAAACACCAGACCAAGAAATTGAAAAAACAGGTATTCACATCGTTCAAGCGGGCGAAACACTTTACAGTATCGCCAAAGCAAATAATGTAACTACAGATGATTTGGTAAAATGGAATGACCTTGAAGAGGCAAGTGTAAAAGCTGGAATGCAATTAAAAATTATAACTTCTGAAGATACAGAAGTTGCCGTTGCAGAAGCGAAACCGGCACTAAAAACCACCTCGAAATCAAACAATTATAAAAACGAAACCGTTTACGTTGTTAAAAAAGGCGATTCATTATTTAGTATTTCACAAAAAATTCCCGGAGTAACTGTTGCAGATTTGAAAAAATGGAACGGTATTAGTGGAGGAACGGTTATTAAACCAGGAATGAAATTAAAGATAAATGGATAATTTATTGTTTTTTTGATTCGAGTTCCTTTAACAAAAAACATCATGAGATTTACAATTCTTACTTTTGTAGCAGCATTAGTATTATTTTCTTGTCAACAAGAAGTAAAAAAACCGGCTTTAAAAGAGTCTTCCGGAAAAATAAATTCCCTAGCCGTTATTATTGAAAATCAAATGTGGAATGGCGAAGTGGGTGACAGCATCAGAAATAAATTTGCAGCAGCTGTTGATGGATTGCCTCAACAAGAACCCTTGTTCAATATTTCTCAATACGACCCAAAACTTTTTGAAGGTTTTATGACCAACAGCAGAAGTATTTTAATGGTGAAGAAAACTGAAAAAGCTAACTTTGAAATTAAAAGAAATGTTTACGCTCAACCTCAAACAGTTATTCATGTTCAAGGGAATACAATTTCTGAAATCATTACCCTTTTAGAACAACATTCAAATGAAATTATCAAAACGTTTAAAGCAAGTGAAATTGTTGAAAACCAACGAAGAATAGGAATTTCACTTTTAGATGATTCAAAAATTAAAAAGAAATTTAAGGTTTCATTAAAAATTCCAACAGCCTACAAATATATTATTGAAGAAGATAAATTTTTCTGGATTAGAAAAGAATTAACTTCCGGAAACAACAGCCTTTTAATTTATGAAGTGCCTTATGCTTCTATTGAAAAAGACACCAATTATGTATCATCCATTATTAAACTTCGCGATTCCATTGGTCAGAAACACATTCAAGGCACATTAGCGAATACTCACATGGTAACTGAAGATTCGTATGCACCTTATTTTTCAAAAATAACGCTAAACGGAAAAGAAACCCTCGAAACGAAAGGAACATGGGAACTTAAAAATGATTTTATGGCTGGACCGTTTATTAATTATGCCATAAAAGATGAAGCAAATCAACGCTATTTGGTGATTGAAGGTTTTTGTTATAATCCGTCAACTTCCAAAAGAGATTTAATGCATGAATTGGAATCAATTATTAAATCAATCACTTTTCTTAACTAATTTTCGGTTTGATTTTTAATCAAATGAAGCTAACTTTTCAAATAAAGCGTTTTAACGAACTTTCTTTAAGCGAACTTTACCAAGTGCTACAATTGCGGAGCGAAGTCTTTGTAGTGGAACAAAATTGCGTGTATCAAGATATTGATGGTAAAGATCAAAAAGCACTTCATTTGATTGGAACTTTTGGCGATGAAATTGTAGCGTATGTTCGCATTTTTAAACCCGGAGATTATTTTGAAGAAGCTTCCATCGGCAGAGTAGTAGTAAAGCAAAGCCATCGCGATAAAAAATTGGGCTATGATTTGATGCAAGAAGCCATTAGAGCTACCAAATCAGAATTAAACGAAACCAACATTACAATTTCGGCTCAATTATACCTCAAAAAATTCTATGAAAACTTAGGTTTTATACAAACTAGTGAAATGTATTTGGAAGATGATATTCCGCACATTCAAATGAAAAGAAGTTAGATTTTAGTTATCACCAATTCCACTCTTCTGTCCAAATCCGGCGTTTTTCCTAGTGGTTGAGTATTGCCATAACCTTTGAAAGTCATTCGTTCTTTTGGCACTTTCTTAAAGATTAAATATTTATAAACCGTTTCAGCTCGATTTATCGAAAGCCTTCTTTTTTTGGTGTCTTTGTCAATCGCTTCTTTTTGATTAGGAGGCGTACAGCAAACGTGACCTTGAATTTCAAACGTAATGGTTTTGTATCTCAGTAATGCCCTAGCAATTTTGTCTAATTCATTTTTTGACTGTAGCGAAAGCTTACTGCTTCCACGATCAAAAAAAATCTTATCTAAGTATATTCTATCACCAACAATATGTTTTTTTTGAATTGTGGTATAAACACCTGGAATATCATCCAGTTTTGCTTTAGGTTGAGGTTTTAAGTTTATAACAACATCCACCCGACGGTTTTTTGATCGAACTTCCGGCAGGTTATCAATGATATCATCTTCAATTAGAATTCTTCCTTTTCCTTCAATCGTAACAATGATTTTGCTTTTAACACCATTTTTGATGAAAAGTTCTTTTACTTCATTTGCCCTGTCATTTGATAATTTGCGATTGTAATCATCTTTTCCAACATCATCACAGTAACCATATATTTGAAGACTTTCAATACGCGAGCTATCTGTTTTTGTAACAAAATCTAAAATCTGAGCAGCTTGCGTAGCATCAATATTAAATTTATTTGTTTCAAAATAAACAGATTGAACAATTTCTTCTTGGGCAAATAAAGGGGTTAGAAATAATAAAAAAATGAGGCGAATGGGGTTCAACATTATTTCAAAATTTTAGAATATTCAGCAGGGTTATTCAACAGAGCAGTTGCTTTTTTAACTTCAGAATTGTTTACAATATAATAATCATAAAGGCCTTCTTTGTATTGATATCTTTTGATTAATTCATCCGTTAATAATTGCAAAATCTCTGCTTTGTTTTTATTCAGTTGCGTTTCTTCACTTTTCTGTAAAGCGGCAAAAAGATTTTGATATTCCGTTTTGATATTTTCGTCAATTTTTTCTTTTTGTGCTGCTTCAAAAGTTTTTTTCAAAGCTTTCTCCGTTTCAGTATCAAATGAAAAATTTTTCTTTTTCAAATAAGCTTTGAATTCTGTAAAATCAGCATCTGTTAATTGCGGAATTTTGGTGCCTAAATTTGGATTTTTGTAATAATACAATGTTGCAAAATCAAAAATAGCATCATTTTTTTGCAACGCTTCGGCAATGGCACTTAATTGAGTTTCTTCTAAAACGACATCGGGCAAAATGCCACCTCCGTCATAAACCGTTCTTCCGCCTCTTGTTTTGAATGCGGTGAAGTTTTTTTCGTCTGTTTTGATTGCTTTTCCGTTTGCATCTTTTTTAGAATAATCCAAAGCTTGAATGCATCTTCCGGTTGGCGTATAATATCTGGAAATGGTAACCTTTACTTGTGTGCCATAGGTTAAATCCATTGGTCTTTGAACTAAACCTTTTCCAAAACTTCTGCTTCCTACAACCACAGCACGATCTAAATCTTGCAAAGCACCCGAAACAATTTCAGACGCAGAAGCACTTTTTCCATCTACCAAAACCACCAACGGTATTTCAGTATCAATTGGATTTCGGGTTGTTTTGTAAGTTACATTGTGTTTGTCAATTTTTGATTTTGTGGTAACAATTACTTCACCTTTTGGCACAAAAAGGTTACAAATGTTTACAGCTTCGCCCAATAATCCACCTGGGTTTCCTCTTAAATCCAAAACAATTTTGTCAACACCTTGGTTTTTTAAATCCAACAATGCAGCCTGGGTTTCTTGAGATGCTTTTCTGTTGAATTGCGAAAGCACAATATATCCCGTATTATTATTGATTTTTCCATAAAAAGGAACGGCTTTTACATCAACTTCTTCTAAAATCAAATCAGCAGTCATTGTTTTGCCTTGACGAATATATTTTAAAGCCACTTTTGCGTTTTTAGCTCCTTTTAAAAGTTGTGAAGCATCTTCTTTAAAATCAATTAAATTCACATCGCCAATTTGAATAATTTCATCGCCTGCTTTTAATCCGGCTTTGTCTGCGGGATATCCTTTATAAGGTTCCCGAATGATTATTTTTCCTTCTTTTCGGGTAATCATGGCACCAATTCCGGTATATTCGCCTGTGTTGTTAATTTTGAATTTTACAACATCTGCTTCGTTGAAATAATTGGTATATGGATCCAAATCTGCCAACATACTTTTAATGGCTTTATCCATCAACTCGCCCGGATTGGTTTCGTCAACATAATTCATATTCACCGTTTTGTATAAATTGGTGAAGATTTCAATTTGTTTGGCAATTTCAAAAAAATCTTTGCTGAAACTCATTCCAACAAAAAGGAATCCTGATAAAATGACAGGAATTATATAGCGTTTTTTTAATTTTTTAAACATGAAAAAAGGTATTATGTTTTTTTGATTGACTTCATGGTCATAAACAAAGTGGCATCTAAATTAAGAATAAAATTGAAATAAACTGTTGATATAACGTTAAACCCTTTCGAGAAAGTATCAAATGTAAAAAGTGGGAGTCAAAAATCAGACCGATTTGATCTCTTTAATAAACTTTTCAAAAAGCAATACCGTTTTTTCATTCATTTCTTTAAAATTCATGGCATCTTTTGATTGATAAAAAAACATTATGGCATAGGTTTTATCAAGGTTTTCCAATAAGATATTTTTGTTTAATCGATAGCATTCTCGCAGTAAACGTTTGTAATGATTTCTATTCACGGCGTTTTTGAAATGCTTTTTTGAAACCGAAACCCCAATTTTAAGTTGCTCATTTTTTTCCAATTCAACAGGAACATATACCAAACGCAACGGATATTTGGAAACCGATTTTCCTTCAGAAAAAAGCAAATCAATATGCTTTTGGCTTTTGAGTTTTTCGTGTTTGGGATAATTAAAGGACATTTTAATTGGATTCTTTCCTGACAAAGGTAATCAGAACAGATTAATTCTGCTAAAATCTATTTTTAGTATCTTTGAACAACAAATAAAAATAAAATGAAATCTCTTTCAACATGTTATTTAGCGGGGCTTTTTTTTACCTTGCTTGGTTGCAACAACAAAGAAAATCAGATAAAGCCTTCGGTTGAAGCTGCCGAAAAATTCTGCATTGTAATTCACGGTGGAGCCGGCACCATTTTAAAAGAAAATATGACGGATTCGTTAGAAGTAGCATACCATCATGTTTTGGATCTAGCGGTTTCAAAAGGCTATGAAATTCTTAAAAATGGAGGGAATAGCCTGGATGCCGTAACACAAACCATCATGATTTTAGAAGATTCGCCATTATTTAATGCCGGAAAAGGAGCCGTTTTTACCAATGAAGGGAAAAATGAATTGGATGCCTCCATCATGGACGGAAAATCAAAAGCCGCAGGAGCCGTGGCCAGCGTGACCCGTGTAAAAAACCCTATTACATTAGCAAGAGCCATTATGGAAGTTTCTGAACATGTTATGATGGTTGGGCCCGGAGCAGAAAAATTTGCAGAACAAAACGGAGTGGAATTAGTGGACCCAAATTACTTTTATACCGCAAAAAGATGGGAAGGCCTGCAAAAAGCAAAAGATCGAGAAAAAACAGAATTAGATCATGCCGCAGCATTACATTATGATGTTACCATAAAAGATCAAAAGTTTGGAACGGTGGGTTGTGTCGCACTAGATAAAAAAGGAAATATAGCGGCCGGAACTTCCACCGGAGGAATGACCAATAAACGATATGGTCGTGTGGGTGATGCTCCGATTATTGGAGCCGGAACCTATGCTGATAATGCAACCTGTGGGGTTTCTGCAACGGGTTGGGGAGAGTTTTTCATTCGAAATGTTGTGGCTTATGATATTGCAGCTCAAATGCAATACAAAAATGTAAGTTTAGCCGATGCAGCCAAAGAAACAATTCAAAAAAAAGTACCTGAAATGGGTGGAGATGGCGGAATTATTGCCATTGATAAAGACGGAAACATTATCATGGAATTCAATACAGCCGGAATGTATCGGGCTTCTATTGACAAATCAGGAGCAAAAACGATTGCTATTTATAAATAATTAGAAATGTTCTTATATAATTTTGGATTTACTATTCATAACAATTTTTTTTAAACTGTTTGTCAGATAATTGAACAATAAATAGATTAAAATCATATAACAAATAGAAAAAATTACGTAACACGAATTCTGCTTTCTTGCACCATCTTTGCATATCAACTTATTATTAAATATAAAAAGTAAAGATCATGAAAGCAATTAAATGTATACTGTTAGGGTTATTGTTGAATAATTTTACTATGCAAGCACAGGTTTCTGTAAACGTAAACCTTGGAACACCACCGTTTTGGGCACCTGCAGATAGAGTTGAAGTGCAATACTATTATTTACCGGAAGTAGATGTTTATTATGATGTACCAGCCCAACGATTTATTTATATCAGAAATGGGCGTTGGCATCGTTCGGCAGCACTTCCTGCAAGATACAGAGGTTACAATTTAAACGGGGCAAATATTGTTTACCTTACGGATTATAGAGGAAATGCACCCTACAAACTTCATAAACAACATAAAGTAAAATATCGAAATCGAGGCAATGCTTATGTGGTCAAAGGAACTAAACATAAGGCTAATTCCAAAAAAGCCCCTTCAAAAGGGAAAGCTCGTGGTAAAGGAAATAAAAACTAATAAATTTTATTTTAGTTTTTGTTTCCACCATTTAACTAGCGTTTTAAAACGATAATTTTAAAAATTAAAAATCCGGACACGTCCGGATTTTGTTTTAATTTCCTTTAGGATATATATTATTTTCTTTATTCACATCGGCCATCAAGCCACTTGGATCAATCACAATAGATTGTATTTTAGATTTATCTTGTGAGAGAGAGAATTCATACGTAGGATAAGCCCAATCCCATCC
>JAUXNR010000156.1 GCA_030682755.1 Flavobacterium sp. | reverse complement strand
GTATTGGTTTTTCAGATACGTCAGCCCCATGAGCTGCTCCTCATATTTTTCATAATAATCAAAGTCGATAAAATATAGGAGCTTGTACAAAACCGTCATGCCAACGTTAGGTTTGCCCCCCACTTTTTTGAGTATATATTTCAATACCACATTGAATTTATCCACCTTTTGCTGAGGAACGCTGATTCGAATCTCGTCTTTTTCTTTCTTGGCGCTTTTTGGCCCCTTTTCAATCTCAGCGAACACAACAGTCTCTTTTTCACGCACAAAATCCTCAAATGAAATCCCAAGCACAGCGGCCAGCTTTTGCGCCTGGGGGATTGTCATATCACTTTTACCCCGCTCAATTTTATCGTAGGTTGGGCGGGTAACGCCTATTTCGGACGCTAAAAATTCCTTCGTCAAATTGCGCTTCTTGCGCAAATGCAGGATAAAATCTTTAATCATAAGCCTATAGCTTTAAATATGAGGTTTGATCGCTATTTCTAGCTTAGATATACATGATGTAAATATATTTGTCAATATTAATGTAAATTATATTTACACTTGCTGTTTGGCCGCCGAGGGGTCGAGAAGGTCTGGAAAGTTCCGTTGAGCGCCGGCGAAATGGCCAAGCTGAAAAAGTCAGCTGATTTGTTCAAGGGGTATTGGAAAGGGGTGAAATAAGTGGCTTAGAGATCACCCAACTCTTTTTCAAAACCCTCTAACCATTTAAAGCCCGTAATAGCCAAGTGTGCACGTAGTTTTTTGATCGCCTGAATGCTTTTTTTTGCGATCTCTATTGATTTAGATGAATCATATCTATCTATTAGTTTTTCAAACCCAAGCAGAATTTTATCGCCACCCTGAAGGATATGGTTTTTTGACACTTTTCTTTTTATATCACCACCGCTTGATCGAATGATTACCCCATCTCCCAGATCTTCAACTTTTGGATGGGCAATGAGATTTCGAATAGACATTAGGCGTTTGACTGTCTGGAGTGGTTCTTTACCGAGCTCAAAAGGCAGATGACCTCCAAGTCCAGATATTTGGTGCCACTTGGCGACAGTATCAGTCTTCTCGAATTTGTCCCAATCGGTCACGTTTGTTTGGCCAATTTCATTTCCAATAGCTTCGATCGTTAACGCAAGCATTAGATGCGCCCCTATGCTGCAACCAACCTCTTGTTGAAGATCAGTTTCAAAATTAGCAGTTTTCGACCGCTTAACATAGTCGATTGCATTACGCATGAGTATAGAGGCAATAGTAGTTTTCATTACTAAATTTGGTGATGCAATGTTCAAATAAAATTATTACCCTTAGACCATAGGTAATAATATGTTTTTATTTTATAAAAAATACCTATTTATTTTTGTAGTGTTTCAACATCCCTTTCTAGAGCCCTTAATTCCATCTTTAGGTTTTTATGGTCATTTTTTATTGTCTCAGAAGTCTCTAATATTTGATTTAAACTTCGATCAGTATAATGAAACGCATTATTATAAAAAATTTTAATATTTTTTATACAATTTTGAAACTTATCAACACTGTGACCCAATTGATCAATGTAGCCAGATTGATAAAATGGCATTATTTTCTGGGCATCTGCTTTAGGAATTTTTTTATTGTGATTGATGGCACGATATTCAATAAATTTTTTGAAAATATAAATTTGGTCCTTTAGTTTTTTTAATGTTTTCAAATAATTTTCTATTATTTTTAACAATCCTTCCCTCTTGTTCCTATAATTTACTAATTTGGTATTTATTTTGGCATTTGCATATC
>JAUXNR010000155.1 GCA_030682755.1 Flavobacterium sp. | reverse complement strand
CTATTGTCAAACCAAAAACTCAATACTAGCTCGATGCAAACGAATTTTTCCTTCGTTTTCTAACGCTTTCAGCAACCTGGAAACCACCACTCTTGAGGTATGCAAATCATAAGCAATCTCCTGATGCGTGGCATGAATTTCTCTTGAGTTGTTGATTTTAGATTTGTCATATAAATAATTCAACAAGCGTTCATCCATATTCATAAATGCCAGATTATCAATAGCTGACAACATTTCTTTTAAACGATTGTTGTAACTGTTAAAAACATAGTTTCGCCAACTTTTATACTTGCCTAACCACTCCTCCATTTTTTGAACCGGAATCATAATTACCTTTCCTTTTGTTTCGGCAACAGCTCTGATTTCGCTTTTGGATTCTCCCATACAACAAGCCATAGTCATGGCACAAGTGTCGCCTTTTTCTATGAAATATAAGAGCAATTCGCCTTCGTCAAAATCTTCCCGCAATATTTTAATGGCTCCTTCAATCAAGAGCGGCATTTTTTTGATGTAATCGCCAAAGTCAATTAAAACATCACCTTCGTTAAAATCGCGAAGCAAGGAAACTTCTGCAATTTCATCCATCAAGGCCTCTTCAAAAATAAATCCGTACGTATTCTTTAAAAGTTCTTTCATTTTTTAGGTTTGATGTTCGATTCATACATTTGAATCCAGTCTGCTACAGTTATTTTGGTTAGTAATTCTCCAATTAAATCATACGGAATATGTTCCGGTTTTTTAAAACGGATACAGCTTTTTCCCATATCCAATTTAGAACTGACATGCTTTGGATATTCTGCCACAAACCAATCATACAACTCTTTTTGAACATACAGGCCCATGTGGTACACATTGATGGAATTCTTTTGAGAAGCCAAACCAAAAAAAGGTAAAGGCTGTTTGGGATCACAATGATAGCCATTCGGATAAAGGGAATGTGGCACGCAATAGCCCATCATGCCATAGCCCATGGCTTCTTCAAATCCTTTTGGTAAATTCTTTAAAGTGATAGCCCGAAGCTTTTGTATGGCTTCTTTTCGGTCTTGAGGCAATTCGTTGATGTATGTGTCAACAGTTAAAGCAGAAGATTGCATAGAATTAAATTTTTATAAAATTAGAAAAATCTATGGAATAGAATGATTGTTATGGATTATTTATCGAAATTTGATAGACAAAATTGCTAAAAAATATAATTATGAAAAAAGTACTCCTAGGTTTCTTATTGCTTCATTTTTCTGCAAATGCTCAATTGAAAGCCGTTACGTATAAAGATGCGAACCAAACGCTAAATGGCTTTGCTTCTCAACCCAAGAAACCAAATGCTGAAAAATCAGGTATTTTAATTTTACCGGCTTGGATGGGAATTGACAACCATTCAAAAGAAGTGGCACAACAACTCTCTGATTTAGGCTACCATGCTTTTGTGGCGGATATTTATGGTGAAGGCAACTACCCTGCTTCTACTAAAGATGCAGGGCAACAAGCAGGCTATTATAAAAACAATGTCGCCGATTACCAGCGTAGAATTCAATTGGCGTTAAACGAATTGATTAAATCAGGTGCAAACAAAGACAAAATTGTTGTAATAGGGTATTGTTTTGGCGGCACAGGAGCTCTGGAAGCCGCTCGTGGCGGAATGAACGTACAAGGTGTTGTTTCTTTCCACGGAGGTTTAGGAAAAGCCGAAGACCGACTGGTTGCCACTATTCAACCAAAAGTTCTGGTGTTACACGGTGCCGATGATCCTTTTGTTCCCGAAAAAGAAATTATTGCTTTTCAAAAAGAAATGCGTGATGCCAAAGCCGACTGGCAAATGATTTATTATGCAGGAGCGGTTCATTCCTTCACCAATAAAAGTGCGGGTACTGATAATTCAAGAGGAGCGGCTTATAATGAATTGGCAGACAAACGCTCGTTTCAACATTTTTTGACTTTTGTTAAAGAGGTTTTATAATTCGTAGGAATTAGTATATTTGTTCAAAATCAGAATACTTTATGAAAAAATTTCTTTTAGGATATGCTTGCATCGCTTTTTTAGCGGCCGGTTGTTCTACCAACAAAAGTTCGTCCACAGCAGCAACAGATGAAGGTGCTAAACCCTATTTAGAGCTAATCAAAGCCGAACAGTTACGCAAACACCTCTATATTGTTGCATCTGACGAAATGGAAGGCAGAAACACGGGCGAACCCGGACAGAAAAAAGCAGGTGAATATCTGATCAATTATTATAAAAAAATTGGTGTTGGTTTCCCCAAAAGAGCCACTTCTTATTACCAACCGATTCCTTCGGAGTTTTTTAAAAAAGCATTCAGTCCTAAATTAGGCGACTCCGAAAACATTTGGGCTTATATTGAAGGTTCTTCAAAACCGGATGAATTACTAGTTATTTCGGCACATTATGACCATGTGGGAATGAAAAACGGTGAAGTATATAACGGTGCTGATGATGATGGTTCAGGTACTGTAGCGTTATTAGAATTAGCAGCCGCTTTTCAACAAGCCAAAAAAGAAGGCAAAGGGCCAAAACGTTCCATCTTGTTTTTACACGTAACCGGTGAAGAACATGGTTTGCATGGTTCGCGTTTTTATGCAGAAAATCCGTTGTATGATTTGAAGGCTACCATTGCCAACATCAACATTGACATGATTGGACGAAGAGGTTATGGTAAAGAAGACAATGATAATTATGTATATGTAATTGGTTCTGACCGATTGAGTACAGATTTGCATACCATTTCTGAAGCCGCCAATGAAAAATATATCGGTATGGAATTGGATTATAAATACAACGATTTGAATGATCCAAACCGTTTTTATTACCGTTCCGATCATTACAACTTTGCGAAAAAAGGAATTCCGGCAATATTTTATTTTAATGGAGTTCACGATGACTACCACAAACCCACAGATACACCTGATAAAATTGATTATCCGTTGTTAGCCAAAAGAACAAAACTGGCTTTTGCTGTTGCTTGGGAACTGGCCAACGCAGCTGAAAGACCCGTTGTGGACAAAGACGGGAAATAAACCAAATAAACACATTAAAAAAACGCAAATTTACCTTTGCGTTTTTTTTGTACCTTTAATTATCTTATATGATTAAAGATGTCAATTGAAAGAACCTTGGTGTTTTTGTTGCTTACTTTGTTTGCTGAAATTATTGGCACTATTGGTGGTTTTGGCTCATCTGTGTTTTTTGTTCCTTTTGCGAATATCTTCTTTGACTTTCACACTGTTTTGGGAATTACTGCTGTTTTTCATTTATCGAGTAATCTTTCTAAAATCTATTTATTCCGAAAAGGGTTAAACAAAAAACTCATTCTTCAAATCGGTATACCGTCCGTTGCATTTGTTATTTTAGGTGGCTTTTTAAGCAAGTTTTTTGAAAGTAGGATTTTGGAAATTACTTTGGGAATCTTCCTTATTACTTTGAGCTTGCTGTTTTTAATAAAAGACAAACTCGTTATTCCTCCAAAATTTAAACAAACTGTTTTTGGAGGTGCACTTTCCG
>JAUXNR010000151.1 GCA_030682755.1 Flavobacterium sp. | reverse complement strand
TAATTTGGGGCGTAAAGCCTGAGAACATCGTACTTGTCACTTCTTCTATTTTTGCGGTAATTGGTGTAGCTATGTTTGCTCAATGGTCTATTTTGAGCAATGTAACTTCGGGGGTAATTTTATTTTTTTCGGCTCCATTTAGAATTGGAGACACTATTAAAATTCATGACAAAGACTTTCCTATTGAAGCTGAAATTGAAGACATTAGAGGGTTTCACACCTACTTAAAAACCAAAGAAGGTGAAATAATTACATATCCAAATAGTTTGTTACTTCAAAAAGGAGTTTCAATAGTTTATCCAACTTCTGAACCAAAAGAATTTACAGACTAAAACTTACTTATCTTTACATTGCTTTGAAAATTTTCAAAAACAAATGACCGTAAAAAAAGTTGTACTTTACTTGTTACTTATCTGCAGTCATTTTTGTTACTGTCAGGTAAACACATCCAAAAATGACACGATTATTCCGGCATATAAAGAAATTGAAAAATATTCCAAAAAGAGCAAGTTTACCAAATTTATTCATGGTTTAGTTTTTAAATCGGTGCAAACAAAACCGGCTCAAAATAAGTATACCAAAAGAACTCCTCAAAAAAAGATTCAAAATTTTGAAAACAAAATCATTCGAAATATTGAAATCACAACGCTTGACCCATTTGGCTATTCTACAACAGATACTGCAGCCAAACCAAGTAAATTTCTATCAAATTTTGGAAACCGAGTTCATATCAAAACCAAAGAAATTACCATTAAAGATTTATTATTAATAAAAAAAGGTGAACCCTTAGACACTTTGCTAATGCGGGAAAGTGAGCGTTTAATCAGAAGTCAACGTTACATTAGACGCGTTTTGATTGAACCGAGAGCAATTTCTTCAAAATCTGACAGTGTTGATGTTGTGATACGCGTATTAGATTCTTGGAGTTTGATTCCAAATATAACGCCAACGCCAAGCAGATTAACCTATGAATTAAGAGAACGAAATTTTTTAGGACTAGGACATGACTGGACCAATTCCTACCGACAAAATTTAGATGATTCAAAAACGTCATTATCTACAAATTATACTATTCCCAACATTAAAAATACGTACATTAGAGCTATCGCAAATTATCAAATTGATTTAGAGAACAATTATACAAAAGGCCTTCAAATTGAAAGAACTTTTTTTTCACCTTACACACGTTGGGCCGGCGGACTTCAATTTGAAAACAGGTTTCTTCAAGACAGTTTACCCGTTCAGCCAAATGTATATAAAAAAGAAAATTTTAAGTCTGACACTTATGATGCTTGGATTGGTTTTTCTCAGCCTTTAGCCATTGGATCTTCTGAGAGAAATAAAGAAACCAACTTAGTTAGTACGGTTAGGTTTCTCAACGTGAAATTTACCGAAAGGCCTTCAATAGAATCAGACAGTATTGGTTATTTTACAGATGAAAAGTTTATTTTAAGTGGCCTTGGTGTTTCTCACAGAAGCTATGTTCAAGACAGTTATATTTTCAATTTTGGAATTACCGAAGACGTACCCATTGGTAAATACTTTGGAGCAACAGCAGGTTATCAACGTAAAAATAATGGTAGTCGATTGTATCTGGGATTACGGGCTACCATGGGAAATTATTACAGTTGGGGTTACCTAAGCAGCAATTTTGAATTTGGTAGTTTTTATAGAGACAAAAGCACTGAACAAAATACATTTTCATACCAATTGAATTATTTTACACCATTGATTGAAATGGGAAATTGGAAGATGCGAAATTTTATCAAAAATGATATTACCATTGGAAATAAACGCCAAGATTCAGAAGGTGACCGATTAAATATCAATGAAGGAAATGGCATTCAAGGGTTTAACAGTCCGAAATTGTTAGGTACCAAAAAAGTAGTTTTGTCGCTACAATCACAAACCTATTCGCCTTGGAATTGGGCCGGATTCCGATTTAGTCCTTTTTTTAATTACAGTGTTGCCTTTTTAGGAGATGGTCCAAACGGGTTCAAAAAAAGTACAGGTTTTAATAAATTTACTTTAGGAGCTATTTTAACAAATGACTATTTGGTATTCAATAACTTTCAACTTTCATTTTCATTCTATCCTAAAATTCCAAATCAAGGTGAAAATATTTTCAACACAAATTCATTTCAAACCTCTGATTTTGGATATCTTGACTTTGAAATCAACAAACCCCGTACAGCATTATACAATTAAAAAGAAACAGAAGCTCAATCGAGTTCATTTTTTGTTAAAGATATTTTAAATAAAAAATAAAGTCTCTTTAATTAGTATATTTGAAATCCGACATTTAATCCTGATTTATGAAGCAAAAAATATATTTTGTTTTTTTATTTAGCCTTTTCTCTTACTCCACACTTTTTGCTCAACAACCTGAAAAACTTACAGCTGTTGAAATCTATCATGCCATTCAAAAATTAAACTTTTTAGGTTCTGTGCTTTATGTTGCAGCTCATCCTGATGACGAAAACACAAGGCTTATTTCGTATATGGCCAATCATCAGAAAGCAAGAACAGCCTATTTATCCTTAACCAGAGGTGATGGCGGACAAAATCTTATCGGAACAGAGTTACGCGAATTACTTGGCGTTATCAGAACACAAGAACTAATTGAAGCCAGAAAAATTGATGGCGGCGAGCAATTTTTTACGCGAGCCAATGACTTTGGATATTCTAAAATTCCGGATGAAACCTTAAAAATTTGGAACAAAGAGCAAGTCAAAGAAGACATGATTTATGTGATTCGAAAGTTCAAACCCGATGTAATTATCAATCGTTTTGATCATCGTTCGCCGGGAACCACTCACGGACATCACACGTCTTCGGCTCAACTTTCAATAGAAATTTTTGATGAGATTAACAATAAAAACGTATTTCCAAAACAGTTGGATTATGTGAGTTTATGGCAACCAAAACGTTTGTTTTTCAATACTTCTTGGTGGTTTTACGGAAGTAGAGAAAAATTTGATCAGGCTGACAAAAAGAATTTAGTGAACTTTGAAACCGGAATATATTATCCATTATTTGGAAAATCAAATCAAGAAATTGCCGCTTTGAGCAGAAGTCGTCATCAATCGCAAGGTTTTGGTAGCACCGGAAGCAGAGGTGAAGAAATTGAATATTTGGAACTTATCAAGGGAACTGTTCCAACAGACAATAAAAACATCTTTGAAGGAATTGACACCTCTTGGAACCGTGTGAAAGGTGGTGCCGCAATTGGAAAAATTCTTTCTGAAGTTGAAAAGAAATTTGATTTTAAAAATCCATCAGCCAGTATTCCAATGCTTGTTTCAGCGTATGAAATGCTTCAAAAAATAGAAGACAATCATTGGAAAAAAATAAAATCCGACGAACTTAAAAAAATCATTCAAGCCTGTGCCGGATTATATCTGGAAGGTGTTGCAGAACAACAAAGTATTACGCCGGGAAGTTTGCTAAAAGTAAAAGTAGAAGCCATTAACCGAAGTAGTATTCCAATGGTTTTAAAAGGAATGACATTTATTCCGGAAGGAAAATCTATTACGGAAAACAAAGCATTACAAAATAACATTTCTGAAACTTTTGAAGCAGCGTTACTGATTCCTCAAAATCTTGAATACACAGAACCTTACTGGCTCAAAAAAGAAGGAACTGTTGGCATGTATCGTGTTGATGAACAAGAACGAATTGGTTTCCCCGATATCATCAGACAACTCAAAGTGAGATTTGAAGTCATCATAAATAACATCACCATTCCTTTTGAAAAAGAAATAATTTACAAATATAATGACCCGGTTCAGGGTGAGGTTTATAAACCATTAGATGTTGTTCCCACTGCCACCACCTCAATAGTGGATAAGGTTAAAATTTTTCAAGCCAAACAAACACAATCCATAACTGTATTAGTTAAATCCGGAAAAGACAATGTTAATGGCGTTTTAAAACTTGATTTGCCTAAAAATTGGAACGTAAGCCCGGAACAAATTCCTTTTGAATTATCCAAAAAAGGTGCAGAAGCTACCTTTACCTTTCAGGTTACCGCTCCAAGTCAAGTGGAAGAAGTTCAAGCCAAAAGCATAGTTATTATTGATGGAAAAACGGAAGACAAAGAACAATTGCTCATCTCCTATAACCATATTGCAACGCAACAGGTTTTAGCTACAGCTTCTGCTAAATTTATTCGTTTAGACCTTAAAACAAATGGCGAAAAAATAGCTTATATTATGGGAGCCGGTGATGAAGTTCCAACCTATTTATCGCAAATGGGATATGAAGTAACCGTTTTAAAACCTGAAGAAATTACACCACAAAATTTGAAAAAATATCAAGTGGTAATAGTCGGAATCAGAGCTTATAACACGGTTGAAGAATTAGCCTTTAAACAACAAATTTTATTTGACTTTGTTAAGGCCGGAAATACCATGATTGTGCAATACAATACCACCGGAAAATTAACTGTGAAAGACATTGCTCCATTTCCGTTAAAAATTTCAAGAGACCGAGTTACCGAAGAAGATGCTGAAGTTCGTTTTTTGGCACCTAATCATAAAGTTTTAAATTATCCGAATAAAATAACTTCAAAAGATTTTGAAGGTTGGGTTCAAGAACAAGGTTTGTATTATCCAAACGAATGGGACGCAACC
Organism: Flavobacterium sp.; assembly: GCA_030682755.1. GTDB lineage: Bacteria > Bacteroidota > Bacteroidia > Flavobacteriales > Flavobacteriaceae > Flavobacterium. The sequence goes on along the minus strand of JAUXNR010000151.1, from coordinate 1,169 downwards.
TTTACACCCATATTATCCTCTAATGATTTGGGAGAGGACCCAAAAAATGGTGGTTTATTAATTGCCCCTTACGGAAAAGGACATTACATTTATACCGGATTAAGCTTTTTTAGAGAACTTCCTGCAGCAGTGCCGGGAGCATTTAGATTGTTTGCCAACATGATTTCAATTAGTTCAAACGCTAATCAACCATGACAGAAAATAAAAACTCAAATTTAAAAAATGTATATGTATGGATATTGGTTGCCAATGCCGTTTATATCTTGATTTTTTATTTTATCATGAAAAATTTTTCTTAATCCATGCAACTAATTGATTGGTTTATACTCGTTTTTACGCTACTTTTTATTGTAGTGTATGGTGCTTGGAAAACAAAAGGCAGCAAAGACGTAAAAGATTATATCTTAGGAAATAACGAGTCAAAATGGTGGACTGTTGGTATTTCCGTAATGGCCACTCAAGCCAGTGCCATTACTTTTTTATCAACCCCGGGTCAAGCCTTTCACGACGGAATGGGTTTTGTGCAATTCTATTTCGGATTGCCAATTGCCATGATCATTATTTGCCTGTTTTTTATTCCCATTTATCATAAACTCAATGTTTATACGGCCTATGAATTTTTAGAAAAACGATTTGATCAAAAAACAAGAAGTTTAGCTGCAACTCTGTTTTTGATTCAACGTGGTTTAGCGGCCGGAATTACCATTTATGCTCCAGCCATAATTCTCTCATCCATTTTAGGTTGGAATTTAAATTTACTCAACCTCATCATTGGTGTTTTGGTAATTATCTATACCGTTTCCGGAGGAACCAAAGCAGTAAACGTTACGCAAAAACAACAGATGTTCATTATCATGTCCGGAATGTTCATTGCGTTTTATCTGATTTTAAGTTATTTGCCAAAAGAAATTTCATTTTCCAATGCTCTAAAAATTGCCGGAGTAAATGATAAAATGAACATTTTAGATTTTTCATTTAACCCGAACAGTCGTTATACATTTTGGAGCGGAATTACCGGCGGTTTGTTTTTGGCCCTCTCCTATTTTGGAACAGATCAATCGCAAGTACAGCGATATCTTTCGGGAAAATCCATTCGAGAAAGTCAACTCGGTTTAGCCTTCAACGGCCTTTTAAAAGTTCCTATGCAATTTTTTATTTTGCTCACGGGT
>JAUXNR010000064.1 GCA_030682755.1 Flavobacterium sp. | reverse complement strand
GCGGATATGTTCAATTCTGTACCTGCAATTTTCAATCGGATTTGGTGTGTGGTTTTGTTGGAGAAAATCGCAACACGACGCACCGAATTTAATAATTGTGTTCTGTCAATATGCAATTTATTCGGATTCTCTTTCGGGATTACCGCTTCATAATTTGGATATTTTCCATCAATCAATCGACACACCAACATGTACGAATCAAAAGAGAAAACGGCATTACTGTCGTTGTATTCAATCTTCACTTCGCTGTCGGTCATGGCTAAAATTCCTTTTAAAATGGTCAAAGGTTTTTTAGGCATGATGAATTCCGCCACTTCAGAAGCGGTAACATCCGTTCTGGAGTATTTTACTAATTTATGAGCATCGGTAGCCACAAAAATTAAACTTTGTGGAGAGAATTGGAAAAACACCCCTGACATAACAGGTCGTAAATCATCATTACCGGCTGCAAAGATGGTTTTGCTGATTGCAGAAGCCAATACCTCTGCCGGAACTAATGTGGCAGAAGGATCATCTAATACAACGGCTTTTGGAAACTCTTCTCCTGGAGCATAAGCTAAGGCGTACTTTCCGGAATTAGAACTGATTTCAATCGTGCTGTTTTCCTCCACGGTAAAGGTTAACGGTTGCTCCGGAAACGTTTTTAATATCTCTAAAAGTAATTTTGCCGGAATGGCAACACTACCTTGACTTTTACTGTCAATCTCTAAAATAGCAGACATGGTAGTTTCTAAATCAGAAGCAGATACAGTCAAAACCGTATCGTTTAATTCAAAAAGGAAATTATCTAAAATGGGTAAGGTGTTGCTACTGTTGATAACACTCCCCAAAACTTGCAATTGTTTTAATAAATAGGAACTCGATACGATAAACTTCATTTCGCTTAAATTTTATAACCACAAATATAACCCTAACTCAACAATATCAAAAACATTTTTATTAACACTATTTCCCGTAAATTCTTTTGCGTAAATAAAGGAAAACAACACCAAAAAATAATACAATAAGAATTGGAACTCCAATAGTTATCCATTGAGCAAGGCTATAATTTTGATAGACTTTTTCTTTGTCCAACAGGGGTAAGTTTACTTCTTTACTTCGAATGTTAATAAGTCCCGAATCATCTAAGAGGTAATTGACACAATTTAAGAGGAATTCCTTGTTGCCATAATAGGTGTTCGTCCATTTATCATAGCCCAATTCAAGGGGTTGGTAATTTTTGTCCAATTGGTTTTTAATCACGTCACCATCGGAAACAAAAATCATTTTGGTGGTCACACTACTTTCTTTAAATGCCTCTGTTTTGAAAGGCAAAACCCTGTTTTGAAATGCCGATTTGAAGTTGCCTTCCAACAAAACGGAAACCGGCAACAAACCACTATTTTCAAAATCGGTGGGTTCCGGTCGTTCGGAAACCATTTCAAGCGAAACTTCTATTGGCGTTCCAATAGCTTTGGAATACTTAGAGGATTGCAACAACACGGTTTTTTGAATACCGTTTTTCAAAGTGTCAATCGGGTTGGTAAATTCAAATTTCAATCCGTCAAGGTTCGCCACAATCGGATGTTTGCTCGAAGGATAAATCATCGGCGAATAAAACCACGGGAATTGTGTGTATTGCGTAGCAGAACCTTCAGCACCTGTGGCTAACGATATAGGCGTTGCCATAATGTCTTTGATCAAAAATGGATTGATTCGCACACCGTATTTGAAAAACAAATCGTTTAAATTCAAATCCTTCGGATAGGCCAAACTTGATCCGGTTTCGTTATACAAACTATCCATTTCTATGGAAACCATATCCATCAACCAAAGCATTTTTCCACCTGACATGACATATTGATCCAGAACTAATTTTTCTTCATCAGAAAATCGTTCGGTAGGTTTTATCATGATAGCTAGGTCATAGCCTTGCAATTGTTTCAACACTTTTTCCGGACTTTTGGAAACGCTATCTAACGTGAAGGGAGCAATGTAATAATTGTCTCTAATTTGTTTTAAGGCATCACCGATAAACACATCTTCCGGTTGACCGTTACCTTTTAAAACAACCACTTTTTTGCTTTTTTCTTTTGTAACTGTTGCAATGGCGTTTGCAAAAGCATATTCTAAATGCTGCACGGAACTAATTACCTTTTCTTCCGTAGAAGCTCCCATCATGTTTTTAAGTAATGGAATTTTAGTGTCTTTTTCACCACTGTATGCAATGGCCCAAGGGAATACAATTTCTTGAGATTGTTTGCCTTTATCTTCAACAGTCATGTTGATTGGGGTCATTCCTTTTTCATAAAAGGCTTCAATCAGAGCATTTTTGTCTCCTTCTTCTGCTAAAGGATTTACAAATTGAAAGTGAATATTCGAATTATAAGCTTTGAACTCTTCTAGTAATTGTTTGGTTTCCTGTTGCAATCGTTTGATGTCGCTCGGAAAATTTCCTTCTAGGAAAACATCAACAAACAAAGGTTCTTCAATGTTTTCAAGGAGTTCTAAGGTGTGTTCTGATAAGGTATACCGCTTGTCTGCCGTTAAATCAAAACGTCGGTAAAAATTGGAACTAATGATGTTAATTGCCAATAGGAAAAGCACTAAAAATGCAATTTGATACAGCGTATTTTTGTTTAGTTTTTTCATTAGTTTTTCAAGATTTTAAGTTGATAAACTGTTCCCATAAAAAACAACACGGTTACACTCAAAAAATAAATTAAATCGCGGGTATCAATCACACCACGACTCATGCTTTTATAATGGTATTCCATTCCCAAAGCGGCAATGCCGTCTGAAAAAGTGGTCAGTTGTTTTGAAATTCCCTCAAATCCGAAATAAAATAAAAAACAGATAAAAACGGCCAGAATAAAAGCTACAATTTGATTGCTTGAGAGCGTTGACGTAAAAACACCAATTGCGGTATAAGCTGCCACTAAAAATAATAACCCGAAATAAGAACCCCAAGTGCTACCCATATCAATACTTCCTTCCGGAAAACCTAATTTTGAAACCACACTGACATACACCAATGTGGGTAAAATAGCTAAAACAATTAATACGAATGCGGCTAAAAACTTACCACCCACAATTTCCCAAGTTTTAAGTGGTTTGGTGAGAAGTAATTCCATGGTGCCTTGCTTTTTTTCATCCGAAAAGCTTTTCATGGTCAAGGCAGGAATTAAGAACAACAACACCCACGGAGCGAGGGTAAAAAACGGACTTAAATCTGCAAATCCGCTGTTTAATATGTTGAATTCGCCTTCAAAAACCCAAAGGAATAATCCGTTGAGCAATAAAAATACAACAATCACCAAATAGCCCAAAATGGAACCAAAAAAGGATTGTATTTCTTTTAAAAATAGTGCTTTCATTGTTTTTAGTTTAAGGTAAACTTACCACTTTATCCACACTCCAGGCTTCCGGCTTGGCATTGAACAATTGTTTGGTAAATTGCCATACATCATAAAATAATTCTGAATTTCTATAGGATTCCAAATCAGCTTCGGTTTCCCAAAAACTATAGGTGAAAAAAATCTCTGGATTTGTTTTATCCTGATACAATTCAAGAAAACTATTTCCGGGGGCATTTCGTATTTTTTCTTTCATTAAATCAAAATTCCCTAAAAATTTAGGAATATGTTCTTGGTGAAAACTCATTTTTACAATCCGAATAAACATGTATAATTAGATTAAGATAAGAAATTAATGGTAATGGTATCGCGGTAATTCAAGCCCAATAAAGATGTGGCACTACCCACTGTGGCAGGATTACTTCTGAATATGGCGATTTCTAAAAACCCCGATTCGTTAAAAATGGCTAAATTTTGACCTTCATAATATTTCACCGGAAATTTCCCTGATTGTGCAATGGCGGAATAATTCGGTAAAATTGTTTTCAACGGTTTGGGTTTCATGACAATTTCATAAGGTCGGCCTTTTCCGGTTTCTAAGAAAAGTTTTTTGGTAATATTCACCACCACATTGCCAAAATGGTCAATATAGATGACATTCCCATTGATGGAATCACCTGCTTTGGAAACAATAGGCTGCAGGTCTGTAATCGGTTTTAAGGTTTTTATTTCGCGACCAATAACGTTCAATAAACCGCCTTTAGCCAAATGACAAGCCACGGTTTTAAAAATGTCCATATCTGTCGCGTCCACACTCAATCGGTCATGAATATTAATTGCAACCAACTGTTGTGGGAGGATTTTTTGCGTAAGCATGCTCAAAATTCCATTATCGGCACAAATAAAATAATGATCATTCCACAACATAGCAATGTGGTCGTTTTCGGCATTCCGTTCTGCGTCAACCCCAATTAAATGAACGGTTCCTTTCGGAAAACTGCTATAGGCAGCTGATATGATATAACTGGCTTCGGCGGTGTTAAAAGGATCAATGTTATGCGTAATGTCAACAATTCTGGCTT
>JAUXNR010000602.1 GCA_030682755.1 Flavobacterium sp. | reverse complement strand
GTCCTTTTCTGCCGGGTAGTATTGTTAGTTTATTTTCGAAATGTTGTTTTAAATTTACAAGCAATGAGTCTGAAGCGTTTATTACAAAAATATCGCTATAATGACCATGGGCAATTAATTCCTTAAAATCTTCTACTTGAGTTGACACTCGTAATACATCGATGTTTGGAGATGTGCAATTTGCCAATATGACCATTGAATGCATAGGGCCTGTCCATGTGTTGTTCAATCGTTTAAAATCGGATACCATTAATGGGTTTTCAGCTTTTGACAATAATTCGGCATTGTCAACAAATTCGTCTATCCAATTGCCACCTATATACCAGTATTTGTATTTGGAAATAGTAACTATTGAATATATACCAATACCAGAAAGACATAAGTAAATGGTAATAAATAAGGTTTTCTTCAAATCAATGTATTTATTGATAAGATAAGCAACCAGCAAAACTACGGGAAGTGTATTAAAAATATAATATCTCCACCAATGGGTAGTTATTGCATTTCTGATGATGTCAAGTCCCCAGAAAAAGATTAATCCAGGAATCAGAATCAGTAAAACAAACCATGCAGTTTCCTTTTTTTCTTTTTTCAACATGACTACTACTGAAATTACAATTAATGCCAGGATCAATACATTAAAAAATGTTTCAATTATCATAGCGGTGGTTATATTGTTGAATACATCATCCCAAAAGAGAGTGTAATTCTGATAAAACGAAAATATTCTTACCAAACCGAGAACAAAACCAAGCAAAGGAGCCCAATATGTTACCTCGTTGTATTTGTGCCAGGAAAGTGAGATATAGACTTGCTCTCTAAAAGTGTATACAAAATAAAACCACGGTAAATACATAAGTCCGATTATTCCGAGTATAATCAAAAATTTTACCCTTAATTCTTTTTTAATAAAAAACACAAATAACAGATGTTCGAATAGTATAAATCCGGAAAGTGCCGATCCATAAAGCGATAGAACCCCAAACAAAATATAGCCTGCCCACCATTTGTTGTGTTTAAGATGTATTGCCTTAATAAGAAAATAATGGATGACAGTTATCAGAAGAACCCATAACATATAATATCTAGCTTCTTGAGCAAAATAGTGAATAAAAGGTGATATTGAAAAAAGACTAACCGCTATCAGACCCGCTTTTTTTGAACCAAAAAGTTGCCGAGACAGACCATACAAGAACGGCAGGGTAAGTAAAAACATCAATACACTAAATAAACGATAACTGGTAAGCGTATCTCCAGCCATTCTGTACCAAAAAGAAAGCAAGA
>JAUXNR010000127.1 GCA_030682755.1 Flavobacterium sp. | reverse complement strand
ATATTTGGATTTATAAGTCACATACGGATCTTCCATATCTACCCAATATCCCATTTTTTCAGTAAGGTCATTCCAAACGTCTGTATAACGCATCACGGTTCGTTTACACGCTTCGTTGTATTCTTCAACTGTGATTTTAACGCCAATATCTTCTTTGGTAATGCCTAATTCTTTTTCTGTACCAAGCTCAACAGGTAATCCGTGCGTATCCCATCCGGCTTTACGTTTCACTTGAAAGCCTTTTTGAGTTTTATACCTGCAAAAAATGTCTTTAATGGTTCTGGCCATTACGTGGTGAATTCCCGGTAATCCATTTGCAGATGGCGGTCCTTCAAAAAACACATAAGGCGGTTGATTTTCTCTAGTGGTTACACTTTTAGTAAATACGCCTTCTTTTTTCCAAAAATCAAGGATTTCTGAAGCAACGGTTGGCAGGTCAAGACTCTTATATTCAGTAAATTTTGTACTCATGATAGTGCAGGTAAAAAAATCAATTTGCGAAAGTAGTGATTATAAGTATAAAGGCAAAAAGATTAGCAAAAAGTTAGAAAAGAATCTATTTGCTTTAATTTGAAAAAATTGCTTTAAAAACTTCAATGGATTTGGGTTTTTTAAACCCGTCAAGATGAATGGTGTAATAATCTACCAAAATTTTCAATAAAAGTTGTCTTTCCACCACCGAAAAAACTGCATGAGTAGTATCAAACTTAAGTTGAATTACTTTTTTTAATAATGCTGTTTCATGTTTAGAAAGGCAGTTTGTTCCCTGAAAAGGTGTAAAAATTCCTTCTCGCATTTCAAAAAAATCAAAACTATCATCAATATTATCAGGATAAAACCCTAAATATTTTGTCATTTCTATCAGTAAAATCAAATGAAAATTGGCCACATGTTCATGAGCATCAAGCCAAAGCAATGCCGTTTCCAAAAATTCAAACAATTTTTCGTTTTTTTCTTCTTCATGAATGCTGTGGTGCAACACTTCGGAGAGAAACATAACAATGGTGCTTTTTACAATATCTGTAGTAATAGTTTGATAAACATGACTCAATCGAATTTCTTTGAAATATTCTAAAGTGCCTTTGTTTTTGTGAGTAGCTTCAATTTCAAGTAAAGTTAACGGTTGGAAATAACCCGCTTTTTGTTGGTTTTTTTTATTGGAAAACGCATTGGCCACAAAATAGCTTTTCAATCCGTCAGATGCTGTAAAACACTTTACAATTAAGCTTCGCTCTTGGTATTTTAGAGCAGAAATAACAATCGCTTTTGTTTTAATTTGCATTTTGAATGTTTGTACTTTCCTATTTTATCGAATGATCATGACTTTTTTTACTTTAGTTTCTAAACCTTGATCTGCAGAAATAAAAATCATATAAACACCGGAGGCTACTTTGTATTTTCCAAATGCGGTAGTATCCCATTCCATGGTGCCGCCTTCTGCAATTTTTTCAAAAACAAGGTTTCCTGAAATATCAGTAATCTTTACGTTTGCTTTATCCACTAAACCTGTAATTTTTACAGTTCCCGCAAACCCCGGTCTCACCGGATTTGGATAAACCACAACATTACTAAGATTATCACTTGGTTTTGTTGCCGTTCCTCTAAAAGAAACCATTCCTTTGTCTGTGGCAAAAAAAACTTCTCCAGTCACTCCGTTAATGTCTATATCATTTATAAAATTACTAGGCAATGGAGAGTTGGAAACTGTAAAACGTTGAATCGTTTGTTGCCCATTTGGTGACAATAAAAACACACCGGCATCAGCAGTTCCAATCCATTTATTGTTTGAACCGTCAACAACTATATCTGTCACAAAAGTATCGGCTAATAATTCTTGTGCTAAACCATCTTCAACAAATATAATTGGTCTGGAAATTAATTCGTCGTTACTCAAAAAACGATCTACACTTGATAAAACTCTAATGCCACCAACTGAGCCAATCCAAAGTTGATTTCTATTATCAACAGCAATTGCTCTTGTGTCAGTATATGGATAACCTAAATTATTTTCGGTCGTAACTTTTTTGAACTGAGGATTCATATTTTCATTAAATCCAAAAACACCTTCACGGTTTGAAACAACCCATTTTGTTCCGTTTTTATCTATTACCATTCTTCCGTAACTAAGGGCTAATGGTGAGTTTGCGGCATTGGCAATGGAATAAGATTGCCATTGATTGTTAGTTCGCAACACTTTTATGGAATTATTTATAAAAGAATTAGTCACCCATAAATTTCCTGTCCTGTCAAAACCGGAGCCATTCATTCTAATATCAATGGAACTAGGGTTTGATAAATCTAATAAAGATTCTGGTCCGTTTTGAACCGTATTATTATACAATTCTACAAGTTGATCATTTTCAAATTTCAACACTCCGGAAAAATAGGAACTAAAAAAGGTTTGGTTTTCGTTACTTGGATTAATTGCTATTCTGACAATAGATTTTGCTTCTTGCAACTCTTCATAAGGAACATTCAACCATCCGGTTTCGTCAAGCTTACTAACTCCATAGGAATCTAAAGGAAAAGGATCATAAGCTTCATCATAATTACCATAAACTGCCCACAAAAAACTACCTGACGGTGCAACTTGTATTGCAAATATATTGTTTTGTATTGGTCCGTCCGGCAAAACATTCATCACGTTTGATTGGTTATTCAAATCTAATTCCAGTAATCCTATTTTTGAAGTCCCAATAAATATTTTATTATTTACTTTTGTGATGGAAGTAAAATTTCCACTCATCTCAGGAACTTGATTAATTGTAATTTGTATAGCCGGGGTAAAGTTTTCATTTAACGCATATGCAGTCGTTGATGTACAGACTAAAAGAAGATTGTCAATTGATTTAAAGTCCAAGCCTGTAGTGCCTAAATTAAACACTTCCGAAAATGAAAAACCATTGTGAATATATATCCTTGCATTAGAATTAAGTCCCACAAATTGGTTATTGAAGGTTGTAATATTTCTCCAGAAGCCAGGGTCAAACATTTGCCATAAACTAAAATCAATAAGGTTTGGATTTGATAAATCAGCCCTTAAAATACCGTTAGATTGTGTGTTGGCATATATTCTATTTTCAAAAACGGTGGTTTGTAAAACATTTACTTGTTGACCTCCCGGTCCAATTATATAGGTATCACCAAACAATTTTGTATCTAATTTATAAACCACAATTCCAAATTGACATGAAATATATAGTTTATTTTCATATTCATAAAAACTATTAATTCTTTTTAAGTTTGGTGCAATTCCTCCTTTATTAATAATGTCAACAACCTGAATTACTGATTTATCAATTTCATTAACAATATTTATGAGTCCGTTTTCAAAACCCAAAAAAGTTCTATTTGTTGAAGCACTAAAATAAACCGCAGAGATAGGCAACCCTGACAAACCATCAACTGTTGTATAAGTTTTTAATTCATTACTATTAAGGTTTTTAGAGAAAAACGAGTTTTCAGCTACTGCAACAACTTTATCGGATGATTGAGTTAAAAGACTCACATTCGAATAGGAAAAATAACCCTTCCATTGTGAATTATTTTGAGAAATAACCGAAAAGGAAAGTTGAAAAACGATGAATAATAAAACTATTTTTTTCATAAATCTGAATAACGAAAGCAAATATAGAACAAAACGAAATTATTTTGATTTTAATATGAGAACTAAGAAGTAATAAAATACAAAAAAAGCCGCCCTAACCGGACGGCTTATATTTTTATAACTGAAATTATCTTAAACTACTCCTTGAGCTAACATTGCATCAGCTACTTTTACGAAACCGGCAATGTTTGCACCTTTTACATAATCCACATAACCTGAATCATCCGAACCAAACTTCACACAAGATGAATGAATGTCTAACATAATTCTTTTTAAACGCTCATCCACTTCTTCTGAAGTCCAACTTAAACGCAAAGAGTTTTGTGACATTTCCAATCCTGAAGTTGCAACACCCCCTGCATTTGAAGCTTTTCCTGGTGCAAAAAGAATTTTTGCATGTTGAAACACTTCAATAGCTTCTGGAGTTGAAGGCATATTTGCTCCTTCAGAAACACATGTACATCCGTTAGCAACCAATGCTTTTGCTTCTTCTTCATTTAACTCATTTTGAGTTGCACACGGAAGAGCGATATCACATTTTACTTCCCAAGGGCGTTTTCCTTCCACAAATTTTGCGTTTGGATATTTTTTTATATACTCGCTGATTCTAGCACGTAAGTCATTTTTAATGTGCATCACGTGAGCCAATCTTTCTGCATCAATTCCGTCAGCATCATAAATATATCCTGAAGAATCTGAAAGGGTTACTACTTTTCCGCCAAGTTCAGTTGCTTTTTCACAAGCATATTGAGCCACATTTCCAGAACCTGAAACGGTTACAATTTTACCTGAAAAACTTTCTCCTTTAGTTTTTAACATACTTTGAGCAAAGTAAACGTTGCCGTAACCTGTAGCCTCTGGACGAATTAATGAACCTCCAAAAGAAATACCTTTTCCGGTTAAAACACCAGTAAATTCATTTCTTAATCTTTTGTATTGTCCAAACATGTAACCTACTTCTCTACCTCCAACACCAATATCTCCTGCTGGAACATCGGTATCTGCACCAATATGCTTAGCAAGTTCTGTCATAAAACTTTGACAGAATTTCATAATTTCATTATCTGATTTTCCTTTTGGATCAAAATCTGAACC
>JAUXNR010000125.1 GCA_030682755.1 Flavobacterium sp. | reverse complement strand
GGAGGTTTGGGAGTAAAAATGTTGGATGGAAAAGGCAACTTTTTGCCCGAATCAAAACGCGGTTTTCCATCGCCATTTGTAGCTTTCTTTAAAATATTTGGCTTATCGGCCCTTTTTCCTAAATCTAAAGTTTTTGGCCGTTATCACTTGGGGTTTTTAAGTCCGGATTTAATTCACGAAGTAGATGTTTTGGCAGGAGCTTTCATGCTTCTTCGCAAAAAAGTATTGGATGAAATTGGTCTATTGGACGAGGATTTTTTCATGTATGGTGAAGACATCGACTTATCTTATCGAATAAAAAAAGCGGGATACAAAAATTACTTTTATCCCGATACTAAAATCATTCATTACAAAGGTGAAAGCACTAAAAAAGGCAGCCTGAATTATGTGTTTGTGTTTTACAACGCCATGATAATTTTTGCCCGAAAACATCTATCAAAAAATAATGCCCTGTTATTTTCTATTCTTATAAAGTCTGCCATTTATATTCGAGCATTTGCGGCAATTATAGCTCGTATAGTTAATAAATTAGCATTGCCGACCTTAGATGCAGGTATGTTATTTGGTGGGATGTTTCTTCTAAAAGAATATTGGGAACAAAACCACAAGTACGGAATGGATTATTACAGTCCTCAATTCATGGGTATTGTAGTGCCCATATTCGTTGCCATTTTGTTTCTCTGTTTGTTTTTGAGTGGAGGATATGATCGTCCTATCCGATTTTCCAGAATTGTGAGAGGTTTAATTATTGGTTCGGTCGTTATCATCATCATTTATGCTTTCTTGGATGAAAATTGGCGATTTTCTAGAGCGCTCATCATCCTTGGAGCCGGTTGGTCTGTTATAGCTACCATTTTACTCCGATTGCTGCTTAGTTTACTAAACTTCAAGAAATTTAGAATAGATGGAATTACCACCGAAAAACGAGTAGTGTTAGTTTCGGAATTAGAAGATGGTTTACGATTAAAGCAATTCATTACTCAAATACAACCCGAAATTAATTTTATTGGGTTCATACATCCGGCAAAAGTATTTGCGAATAAAAACGAAGACTATTTAGGGACGATTTTGGAATTGAAGGAAATGGTTGAGGTTTATCAAATCAATGAAGTTATTTTTTCTACCAAAAACATAGCCCTACAAGACATAATAGATAGCATGTCTAAAATAGACTATGCCGAAGTAGATTATAAAATTGCCCCCGAAGAAAGTTTATTTATCATTGGTAGCAATTCGGTAGATGACCCCGGCGATTTATATACCATCGATATAAATTTATCCATCATAAAGCCAATTAGTAAAAGGAATAAACGTGTT
>JAUXNR010000123.1 GCA_030682755.1 Flavobacterium sp. | reverse complement strand
CTGTAGAAAATTACGGGGCGTTGATAGCCCATGTTTTCAAGGGCGTCGGCATACAACCTCGCTTGCTCTCGTCCGGCTTGTAAATTGGTGTTCCCAGATTTTTTTGCTTCTACGACGGCGAGTGGCTGGCCGTTATCGCCCCAAAGCACATAATCAACATAGCCTTTGCCTGATTTGTTGTTGGGGAATGCAACCTCGAACTCAAGACTAACTTGATTGGTGTTTTTAATATCCCAACCAGCTTGGATTAACATGCTATCGACAAGAAGTGCTCGGGTTTTTGCTTCACTCCACTGCAAACTGTCGGCAATTTTCTGACTGTCGTGTTTGCTTTTTTCTTGAGTCTCAATGGTCGTTTCTACAGATTGGTTGTTTTTGGCTCGCTCAATTTCGAGTTGCTCCATTAACATTTGTAGCGCTTCTTGTTGCTTCTGCAGCTCCTTCTCGTAGCTTGCCTTTTCTGCCTGATTAGTTGATTGGGCTTTTATATCTTGAAAAGCTGGAATAGCTTCTTGAGCTTTGTTGTAGTATTTAATGGCCATGTACATGGCTAGTTGATAGGCAGTGCCAAGCGCGTTTTGAGCGCTTCTAACATCACCATCTGCACCATGGGCTGTATCATTACCCTGAACGCGTAAAAAGTGAATTTGATGTATTAGCGCTTTACTAACACTGCTTTCAAAAACAGGATTTTTAACCAAATCATAAAAGCTGGCTTGTGGCAGTCTTGGTAGTTGTTCCTTCTGATAAATAACTTTGGTAACTTCTTCAGCAAACCCTCTAAGGCGTGTAAGTGCACTACCTGCATCAATGTGCAGAACAGCCTCAGCTAATCCACCCAAATTGGCAAGCAATTCATTTTCTGGTCGAAGGAATTCAAAGTTTGTTGATTTCATAAATATTATTCTCATATTGGCTATATAGCGAAAGTCGTGCCAAGTTTTATTTTATGCCGTATTTTTCCATCCAGTTATTGAGCGTTTGATAGTTTTTTAGCCCGAGTAACTCCGCTGCACGAGTCTTGTTGTTATTAGTTTTTGTTAGAGCTTCGCTGATGTATTGGCGTGTCATTTCGCCTATTATTTCTTGTATATCAATACCTTGTGAAATATCTCTTCCAGCGAAATCACCTTTTTTACCAGGTATTTGAAACAGCGCTTGCTGCATATCTTCGGCAGAGATGCTATCTCCTTGACTCCATATCGCAGCTCTGAGAATGGTGGAATGTAGCTCTCTGATATTACCCCGCCAAGGATGCTTAAGGATAACATTTCTTGCGCCAACAGAAATATTCTTATTATTTAGACTGGTATCTTTCTCTGCAATCCCGGTTAGTATCAGATCAGTCAAAAATGATATATCTCCATCTCGCTCTCTCAAGGGCGGTAAGTTTAGAACACCAACAGCTATGCGAAAGAATAGATCTTCACGGAATTTTCCTTGCGCTATCGCATCAATCAAGTTGCGATGTGTTGCTGTAATGATTCTTACATCAACACTTTGCTCTTGTGTACCACCAACCGGAGTGAAAGTCCCTTCTTGCAGAACCCTTAATAGCCGTACTTGAACGTCCGGTTCTAGCTCTCCAAATTCATCTAAAAATAATGTACCACCATTAGCTTGCTCGAATACCCCTAGCTTATCTGCAACAGCGCCTGTGAATGCACCTTTTTTATGCCCAAATAATATTGAATCTACAAGCTCTCTGGGAAATGCACCACAATTTACGGCGATAAATGGCTTATCTAAACGTGGACTTGCATTGTGAATTGCTCTTGCAAAAAGCTCTTTTCCAGTCCCTGTCTCTCCATTTATCAGCACTGGCACATCTTTCTGGGCAAGAACTTGTGCTTGTGCTTTCAACACGTTCATTCGATGATTTCGCGTCAAAATATCGTTAAATGCTGCATTTGGCGGAATGGCTTGATTTGTTAGTTGTACTAACTGACTGCTAGTAATTTTGTTCGCTTGAGGTATGTACTCTGCCGAGATATCAAATGGGATTTCTATTTGTTGAACACCCTGTTCAATTGAAGATTGATAAAACTTTGCTGCGTATTTGGTTTTCCCCAATAGTATCCACACAGCTTGCATTGCTGGGGTGCCAGGGCTTATAAGAATTGAACATTGAACATTGATGCTATCAAGGCGACTTAGATGCTTACTCGCAACAATATAAATCTCGGAAAAGTTGATTGGTGAAGTTAACGGTTCATAGTGAGTATTTATTTGGCAACTAACTTGTTTGGATAGATTCTCTAGATAAGGTGATATAACACTTGTAGGATATGTGTAGAGAAGCTCTACGGAATCAAACTTTTCAGAACGCAATGTTGCTAAGATTGGGCCTGGCTCAGTTGATTCTGTAGCTTTTAGGTCATTACCTCCAACCCAGCAAATTAGTATATTCTTTTTATTGATTACCATACCCTAAAGTCCGAAATACCTGTTATTGCAATTTCAAGTTTCTTAGACCCTGATTTGCTTTTAATGGATTTTTATTTGATACTATTCTACATGCTAATAATTATTTTAGCTTATCAATGGCACTAGTCAGTAAGTAGGTCAAAATTCTGCAATCAATAAATAAGATTGAATCCGCGAAATTTTTTCTTACCTGATAAATTGTCCATCATTAGATTTATGATGGGAAGGCACTTAGGGTCATTTTTAATAGGATAGAATTTGTGTGAATTCTTTATGGGCTAAACTTGGGCCATAGATAGGCCATGGCCCCAAATGAAAACGCCCCAATCTCTCGAAAGGGGCGTCTTTATTGGTGGTGAAAGAGGGACTTGAACCCTCGACCCCAGGATTATGAATCCTGTGCTCTAACCAGCTGAGCTACATCACCTTATAAACTGGTTTACTGAAACCTTTAATTCCTGAAATTTCAGCAAGGGCGCAATTTTAGTGT
>JAUXNR010000119.1 GCA_030682755.1 Flavobacterium sp. | reverse complement strand
ATAATAATTTCCGGCTATATCTTCCGTATGGACATCGTCATTTTTGCGTTTGTTTTGAAGCTTGATTACCTCCGGAATAGCTAGTTTCAACGGCAATCGTTTGTCTACGTTAAAAATCCAATTGGTTGTGCTGATGGTGTTGTTTCGATTCACTTTAACCAAAGTATCAGAATCTTTCACTTCAAAAAACAAATACACCGGGGTGTGGTCTACAACTAAAGAATCAATCGTTCGATTGGCTTTGGCCAACTGCACTTCTTTTTTGCAACTCACTAGTGCAAAAGCTAAAATAACTAAATAAATAAATCGCATCGTTTACTGTAATAAGGTAACTAATTTAACACATTCCACTGCTTCTTTCACATCGTGAACCCTAAGTATTTTGGCTCCTTTTTGAACTGCAATAGCGTTTAACGCTGTTGTACCATTCAAAGCGTTTTCGGGAGTGGTTTGTAAGGTTTTATAAATCATTGATTTTCTGGAAATACCAATCAAAAGAGGCAATTCAAAACTATTGAAAATAGCTAAATGTTTCAATAGTTCAAAATTTTGTTCCACTGTTTTTGCAAATCCAAATCCGGGGTCAATGAGTAAATCGTTAATCCCTAATTTTCGGGCTTCCAAAATACGTTCTGAAAAATAAAAAAGTACGTCTTTCATCAAATCGTCATACTGCGTCAATGTGGTCATTGTTTGCGGCGTTCCTCTCATGTGCATCATGATATACGGAACTTGATACTGAGCCACCACTTCCATCATCTTGTCATCTAACAAACCGGCAGAAATATCATTAATCATTGCCGCTCCTTTTTCAAGAGCTTGTCTGGCAACTGCACTCCGAAAAGTATCAATAGAAAGAAGCACGTCAGGAAAATGACCCAAAATCAAATCTAAAACCGGCAACAACCGATCTAATTCTTCCTGCTCAGAAATCAGAGCTGCATTGGGCTTGCTGGAATACACGCCAACATCAATAAAAGTAGCTCCATCAGCAATCATTTTTGAAACTTGGTTTATGATGGCTTTCTCATTAGCATAATAACCCCCATCATAAAAAGAATCAGGTGTAACGTTCAAAATCCCCATTACTTTGGGTGTTGTCAAATCTATAAGTTTACCGCGACAGTTTATTAACATCTCGTTTGAAAAAAGGATTTAAAAAGTAGCTCGTTCTTTTACTTAAAATTGTATTTTTGAAAATCTATTACAAATATACAATCAATAATGAGTAACACGGCACAAGAATACGACAAAGTCATTGCCATTTGCAGAGATTTATACAGTAAAAAATTAAAAGATTACGGAAGTGCCTGGCGTATATTGCGATTGCCTTCGCTTACTGATCAAATATTCATCAAAGCACAACGCATCAGAAGTCTTCAGGAAAACAGCAGCAGAAAAATTGAAGAAGACGAAACCGGAGAATTCATCGGCATCATTAATTATTCCATCATGGCATTGATTCAATTGGACAAAGGTGTTGTGGACCAACCCGATTTAAGCCGAGAAGAAGCCATTGAACTGTATGATGAAAAAATCAAATTGACCAAACAATTGATGGAAGATAAAAACCACGATTATGGTGAAGCGTGGCGAGACATGCGTGTAAGTTCACTCACAGATTTGATTTTACAAAAATTATTACGAGTTAAACAAATTGAAGACAACAAAGGAAAAACCCTAGTATCCGAAGGCATTGATGCCAACTATCAAGACATGATTAACTATGCCGTTTTTGCCCTGATTCATTTGGGCTTTCATTTGAAGTAGGATTATTGGATTTTTAGATTGAAATCAAATTGACTAATTGACACATTGCCACATTACCTAATTAACACATTAAAAAAATGAAATTAATTACCCACATTTCCAGAATACTCGTTGGTGTTTTATTCATCATTTCCGGTTTAATCAAATTAAACGACCCGGTTGGATTTTCGTTTAAATTGGAAGAATATTTTGCAGAAAACGTACTGAATGTTCCGTTTTTTATTCCTTATGCCTTATTGATTGCGGTAGTGGTCGTGATTTTTGAAGTGGTACTCGGAATCATGTTGTTAATTGGTTTCAAAACCAAATTCACGGTTTGGAGTTTGCTGTTAATGATTGTGTTTTTCACGTTCCTTACCTTCTACTCTGCCTACTTTAATAAAGTAACCGACTGTGGTTGTTTTGGCGATGCCTTAAAACTAACGCCATGGGAATCGTTTACCAAAGACATTGTGTTGTTGGTCTTAATTTTAATCTTGTTTTTCAATCAAAAATACATCCAACCACTTTTCAATAAATTAACCCAAAACGGAATCGTTTTCTTGGCTTATGCAGGATGTTTGTTTTTTGCTTATCATGTGTTGATGCACCTTCCGGTAAAAGATTTCAGAGCATATAAAGTGGGTACCAACATTAAAAAAGGAATGGAAATTCCCGAAGGTGCCGAAAAATCCGAATTTAAAATGGTGTTCATTTACAAAATCGATGGCGTGGACACCGAAATCAGTTATGACGAAGTAATGGCAGGAAATGTGCCTGAAAATGCCGAGTTCGTTGACCGAAAAGACAAGTTAATCAAACAAGGATACGTGCCGCCAATCCACGATTACACTATGGAACTTGACGGCTCAGACTATACCGAAGAGTTATTGGAAGAACCAAAACTCATCCTTTTAATCTCCTACGATTTAGCAAAAGCAGAAGCATCAGGAATGGCTTTATTAGAAGAGTTCCATCAAAAAGCCTTGAAAAAAGGCTACAAAGTAATTGGCATGACTGCTTCTGACCAACCGTTGATTGAAAAAGCTCAAAAGCAACATAACCTTACTTTTGATTACTATTTCTGTGATGCCACTACGCTAAAAACCATCGAAAGAGCCAATCCGAGTATTGTAGTTTTAGAAAAAGGAACCATAGTGGAAAAAAGACATTTCAACGACATTGATAAAGTAAATTTAAAATAAGATGAAACCCATTTTCACACTAGGAAACATCATCGCTTCCTTGTTCATGATTTACATTGGCATTCGTTTGCTGACCATTCACGAGCAAAGCGACTTTCTGCCGAAATACGTAACCATCATTTTAGGCGTACTTATTTTATTTTTAGCGATTGGAGGATTGATTGCCCGAACCGTAAATCATTTTAAACAGAACAAAAACGAGTGATTCAATTTATCCTTCATAAAATTGGATATGCGTTGCTCACACTTTTTGGCGTGATAACGGTTATCTTTTTTCTGTTCACTGTTTTGCCGGGAGATCCTGCCCGAATGATGTTAGACCAAAATGAAAATTCAGAACAGTTGGCCTTGGTAAAAAAGAAATACGGTTTTGACAAGCCCGTGCTCACGCAATACATGTATTACCTAAATGATCTGTCCCCGATTTCATTTCACAGTAAAAAGGAAACCGATTATTCGTTTTTAGCATCCGGAAAATACAATGCCCAACAACTTTTCAGCATTGGCAATACCACTCTGGTGCTCAAAACACCTTATCTGAGAGAAAGCTTTCAAAAAAGCGGCAAAAAAGTAACGGATGTAATCGGAAACACGCTACCCAATACCTTTGTATTAGCCGTATTTGCTATAATCATTGCCATTGTTTTTGGTATTTTTCTCGGCATTATCTCGGCTCTTTATAAAGACACGGTATTAGACCGACTGATTGCTTTATTGAGCACATTAGGCATGAGTATTCCTTCTTTTTTCAGTGCCATTCTTTTTGCTTGGTTGTTTGGTTTTGTGTGGCACCACTATACAGAACTCAACATGACCGGAAGTTTATACGAAGTAGATGATTTTGGTGAAGGAAGCAAAATTCAATGGAAAAACATCCTCCTTCCCGGCATTGTTTTAGGAATCAGACCCTTGGCAGTTGTCATCCAATTGATGCGAAATTCGCTTCTGGAAACGTTCAGTCAGGATTATATCAGAACCGCAAAAGCCAAAGGATTAAACCTATACCAAATCATCAAAACCCACGCATTAAAAAACTCGCTAAACCCTGTTGTAACTGCCATATCCGGTTGGTTTGCCTCGATGTTAGCCGGTGCTGTTTTTGTGGAATACATCTTTGGTTGGAACGGTTTAGGCAAAGAAATTGTAGAAGCCTTAAACAATTTAGATTTACCTGTCATCATGGGCTCCGTGATTGTCATTGCCACAACTTTTGTTGTGATTAACATCCTCGTTGACTTGATTTATGCGTACTTAGATCCAAAAATCAGATTGTTTTAAACCTATTTCTTAATGCTCCTTAATAGCTTAATGGTTTTTAAAATAACCCTATATGTCATTGAAACTATTTAAACTTACATGTCTTATATGGTAAAAAATCTATTACACTGTAATAAAATTTTAAAAAACCATATAAGTCATTTAAGTTTTCTGCATTTATTATAAAGTTCATCTAAGTTTTTTATACTCTTAAAAGTAGAAAAGTAATCTTAAAATACTACTTAAGCATATATTCTTATATGGTAAAAAATTTATTATGCAATAAATCCAAAAAGAGCGAAGCTCAATTCGTGTAACCTCCAGCCAAGTAGATAATTTTGAAACAAAAAAACATAAACAATTTATTAAAAAAATAATTCGTGCATTCGTGGCAAAAAAAAAATCAAATTCGCACCAAAAACCCATTAATTTATATTTTCTTTATACTATTGTAATTCAACTTTACCTAAATTTGTAAATAAAAAACATGAAAAAAATAATCTTCGCATTATGCTTTTTACTTGGATTTACCTCCTGCACAAAAGCCCAAAAAACAGAATTCACCCCTGAAGCCTTAGCCGAAATCATGCAATCGCAAGCCGGAGAAGACATTTCCTTTCAAGAAATTTTAAAAAGATACCAAGGCAAAACCATTGTCATTGACATCTGGGCTTCCTGGTGTCCCGATTGTATCAAAGGCATGCCCAAAGTAGAACAGCTGCAAGAGCGTTTTCCCGAAGCAGTCTTTTTATTTTTATCGTATGACAAAACCCCGGATACTTGGGCAACCGGAATCGAAAAATACAACGTAAAAGGGGAACATTATTTGATTCGTTCCAACTGGAAAGGCGGCGGCTTTAAAGACGCAGTTGATATTGATTGGATTCCGAGATACATGGTGGTGAATGCCGATGGAAAAATTGCCTTATACCGTGCTATTGAAGCCGATGATGAAAAATTGATTGAAACCCTTAAAAACCTAAACTAATGAGAAAACGTATTGTAGCCGGAAATTGGAAAATGCATAAAAATGCCGAAGAAACCGAAGATTTATTAAACGAATTAATCCAAGCCATTCCAACAGATTGTGAGACAAGAGTTATTGTGGCTCCCACTTTCATTAACCTTGCAGCAGCGGCAGACCATTTAGAATTTACCAACATTGAAGTAGCCGCACAAAACATGCACCAAGCAGAAGGCGGAGCTTTTACCGGTGAGATTTCTGCAAACATGTTGCAAAGTGTGGGTGTGAATATTGTCATTTTAGGGCATTCAGAAAGACGGGCTTATTTTCATGAAACCGATGCATTGTTAGCCAACAAAGTAGATACCGCTTTAAAACACGACATGGAAGTAATCTTCTGCTTTGGCGAAGAATTGAAAGACCGTTTAAGCGGCAATCATTTTAATGTGGTAGAAAACCAATTAAAAGACGGCTTATTTCATTTGAATGCGGCTTCTTGGAAAAACATTATTTTGGCGTATGAACCGGTTTGGGCTATTGGCACCGGCGAAACCGCTTCACCGGATCAAGCACAAGAAATGCATGATTTCATTAGAGATACCATTCAAAAAAAATATGGAAACAGCGTTTCCGAAGATGTAAGCATTCTTTACGGAGGAAGCGTAAAACCCGATAATGCCGCCGAAATATTCTCAAAACCCGATGTAGATGGCGGTTTAATTGGCGGTGCCGCTTTAAAAAGTGAGGACTTTTCCAAAATTGTTTTAGCATAAAACAAATCACATATTCCTATCAAATCCTGTCATTGTGACGGGATTTTTTATTAAAAGATTAAGAGAAAACAACCTCAACCAAACCCATAAAAAAAGCCATTACATCACTGCAATGGCTTTTCTTGGAATTAAAAATCAACACTCTTATTATTTTGGCATCACAACAGAATCAATCGCGTGAATAACGCCATTGGAAGCAGCAACATCAGCAATAACAACAGTAGCAGTACCACCGTTTGCATCCGTTAATACAACATTTCCTCCTACTAAACTCAACGTGATTTTTCCACCTTGAACAGTAGTTACTTCAAATTTCCCGTTGTTTGCATTGATAGCATCAATAACAGCCGCTGCTTCAAATTTACCTGAAACAACGTGATACGTTAATACTGAAGTTAACTTGGCTTTGCTTTCCGGTTTCAAAAGCGTTTCAACCGTTCCCGCAGGAAGTTTGTCAAAAGCAGCATTGGTTGGAGCAAAAACAGTAAACGGACCTTCGCCACTTAATGTTCCTACTAAATCTGCAGCTCCTACAGCAGCCACTAAGGTGCTGAAATCTGCATTTGCTGAGGCAACCCCAACAATGTTTGGCGTTTCAACCACTTCAACTGCCTCTTCAACAATTTCAGTTGTTTCAACTGTTTCTTCTTTTTTAGCTTCACCACAAGAAGCAACCATTGCTCCTAGTACTGATAACATAGCTAGTGATTTGATTAATTTCATTTTAGTTATTTTTTTTATTAATATTAATTCATGTAAAGATACACGAGAACAGAACTTGTTTAATTTAATTAACAAAACATTAAACAAAGTTTATCGTTGGAACTCAAATCGTTTATGAGTTGTAAGTGATGAATTGATGAGAAGTCATAGCCATTCACACAGCTTCATGAACACTTAAAATAG
>JAUXNR010000118.1 GCA_030682755.1 Flavobacterium sp. | reverse complement strand
AGATGTTACAGTAGCCACTACAAGAAGAAAAAATACTGATGTTGCCATCATGACCGAAATGAAAGAAGCCAAACAAGTAGTTAGTGCTATTTCTGCGGAACAAATCAGCAAAGGAACTGACGGAAATGCAGCTGAAGCCGTACAACGTGTTCCGGGTGTAACTATTGTTGACGGAAAATTTGTAATGATTAGAGGTTTGAGTGAACGATATAACAATGTATTGATTAACAACTCCATCGCACCAAGTACAGAAGTTGATAAAAGAACTTTCTCATTTGACTTGATTCCTACGGATGCCATTGATAAAATTGTGATTTATAAAACAGCTTCTGCTGACAAACCGGGTGATTTTTCTGGTGGTATTATTTCTATTACAACTTCAGAAAGTACTGCTGAATTTACAAAAGTGAATTTTGGTATTGGGTATAGAGCAAACACTTCTTTTGAAGATTATTTTCAAAGTGAAGGTTCAGAAACAGACTTTTTAGGATTTGATTTAACGTATAGAGCTTTGCCAAGAGGGTTTCCCAGTAAAACACAGATTAATGATTTACCTGGTGTTAATGCGGCTGCTTCACAACGTTTAAAAAACAACTTTAACCCAACAAAATCAACAGCATTTTTTGACAACAGTGTTGGATTTAGTTTAGGAAGAAATATCAATTTTGAAAACGGCATGAAATTAACAACCGTTAATGCCTTAAATTATTCTGAAGGATTTCAATCTTACAGAAGACAATTTTCAAGATATACCAGCTTAAATGAAGGTGAAACAAGACCTCCATTATGGTTTGATTACCGTGATGACACCTATAAGAAAGAAAATAGAGTTACCCTTTTGTCTAACTGGATTTTGAAAATTAACAACAACAACACTATTAAATTCAAAAATTTATTCAACCAAATTGGTGAAAACGAAACCATTTTAAGAAACGGAAGTAACTTTTTACAGCGTGGTGAAGATTTATTCAAAAATTATTTGTTGGGATACAAAGCCAGGTCGATTTATATCGGACAATTTGAAGGAGAACACAAACTTAATTCTTCCAGCAAAATTGACTGGACTGTTGGCGGCAACTACATCTATGAATCAGAACCGGATTTAAGACGTTTCAGAACTATCCAACCGTTTGACGACCCAAATGCACCGTTTGAAATGATTGACCCTGCTTCATCTAACTTATTTGACACAGGAAGATATTTTGGGTTCTTAAGTGAATATTCTATAAATAATTCTGTGAATTATACTCATACCATTGAACGAATTAAAAATGACGAGGAGATTGGAAGTATTGTTTTAAAAACAGGATACTTAACAGATTTCAGACAACGTAATTTTGACGCCAGATATTTCTCTTATTTACTCCCGGGATCTGTTGTTGACAACAGAAACGAATTAAAGCAATTGCCACTAACGGAAATATTTAACTCTGTAAATGTAAACCCTAACAATGGATGGGTTTTCAATGAAGGAACAAGAGCCATTGACTCGTATGACTCAAGTAACTTTTTATTGGCAGGATATGCTTTTGCTGAAATACCGGTTTATAAATTCAACTTTACAGGAGGTTTGCGTGTTGAACACAATGTTTTAAAATTAAATTCAAACAACGAAACAGAACCAATTAACATTGAAAATCCGGTAACCTCAGTTTTACCTTCGTTAAATGTTGCCTACAACATTAGTGATCGTTCTATCTTACGTTTGGCTTACGGACGAACAGTTAACAGACCTGAATTTAGAGAAATTGCACCTTTCGTGTTTTATGATTTTGAAAATGAGGCAGGAAGAAGAGGTAGTGAGAATTTAAAAACTGCAACTATTGACAACATCGACTTCAGATATGAATTTTATCCAAACAAAGGTGAAACGATGAGTTTTGGAGCTTTTTATAAGAACTTTAACGACCCGATTGAAAATGTTACTGAAATTACAACAGAACAACCACAGTTTAAATACAAAAATGCAGACAATGCTTATAGCTATGGTTTAGAGGTAGAAATCAGAAAATCATTTAAAGACATCTCATCAGTTCCATTTTTTAGCAGATTATCAACCAACTTGAACGCTTCATATATTATTTCAGAAGTTGATTTAGGATCAGATGTAACTTCACAAGACCAGAAACGTCAACTACAAGGTCAGTCTCCTTATATCATTAATGCCGCTTTGGGTTATGATGACGATTATGGTTTTTCTGCCAATGTAATTTACAACCGATTTGGAAATAGAATTTTTTCTGTAGGAGACAACATTTTCCCAACCATTTATGAATTATCAAGAGACAATATTGACCTTACTTTCTCTAAAAAATTCAACAAAACAACTTACAAAATTGGTATTCAGGATTTATTAAATGCAAAATACCAATTCTTTGAAGATTCAAACAGAGATGAAAAAATTGAAAAGAAAATTGACAACGCTACTTCAGTATTCAGAAGAGGAACACTATTCACTTTCAATGTTACCTATAATTTTTAAAAAAAAAACGAATAATAACACACTTAAATTTAAACTAATGATCATGAAAAAAAATCTAATTTATTTTGCTAGCTTTATATTCTCTTTGCTAGTTATTACAGCTTGTAGTTACGATGATGTACCTCCAATTACAATTATTGTAGAGAATCCGGGAACTAATCCTAATCCAGGAGAAGAATATGTTGAACTAGTTGGAAATCTTCCTACTCAAACGTTAACAAAAGACAATAAATATTTAATTAAAGGACAAGTTTTTGTTAGAGAGAACAATGTATTAACGATAGAACCGGGAACCATAATTTTTGGAGACAAAGGAACTAAAGGCACTTTAATTATTGACAGAGGAGGTAAAATTATTGCAGAAGGTACTGCTAATGAACCAATCGTAATGACCTCAGCACTTGCACCCGGTTCAAGAGATCGTGGTGACTGGGGAGGTTTAGTGATTTTAGGTAAAGCACCTGTAAACCAAGCTGATCCTGTTATTGAAGGCGTTACACCAACGGTAGTTTTTGGTGGAAATGACAACAATGACAATTCAGGTATTTTGAAATATGTACGTGTAGAATTTGCAGGTATTGAATTAACGCCAAATAACGAAACTAACTCAATCACATTAGGTGGCGTTGGAAGCGGTACAGTTATGGATTACTGTCAAGTTTCTTGGGGTGGTGATGACGGTTTTGAATGGTTTGGTGGTTCTGTAAACTCAAAATACTTAATTGCTTTTGGTATGTGGGATGACTGTTTTGATGTTGATT
>JAUXNR010000117.1 GCA_030682755.1 Flavobacterium sp. | reverse complement strand
CTATTTTACAGTTAATCACGTCACCGAATCAATGATTATTGATGCTCATCATAGTTCGGCGAGTTATGATGAAAGTATTTCTGAATTTGACAAAACCAATTTGCAAGAAGAATATTATGATGGTATTTCAATTCCTTTTGTAAAAAATAGTCCGGTGCAAATTTTATGCAAATACCTCAACGAATATGAAATAAAAGAAAATGGAACGATTCATATTATTGCATCGATTGAACAATTATTTATCAAAGAAAATTTAATTCAAAACGAAAATTGGTTGCGATTAGATTTAGAAAATGTGGTTTCGATAAATGGTTTAGATGCTTATTGTGTTCCAAAATTGATTGACCGTTTTGAATATGCTCGTCCTAATATTCCAACCAAATCAATCCTATAAAAATGTCTCATAAAAAAGTAAATCTCCCTGAAAAAATGTGCAAAAAGTGTGGATTACCTTTTGCTTGGCGAAAGAAATGGGAGAAGAATTGGGAGGAAGTTTTGTATTGTAGTGAGAAATGTAGGAGGAATAAAGTTGGGAGTAAAGAGTAGGGAGTTTTCAGTCGCAGTCGCATTCACAGTCGCAGTGAACAGTTTTAAAGCTAATCATCCATTACCATTAACCATTACCAAAAAAATGAATAATTTAGTTTGGTTTCGAAATGATTTACGAGTAAACGACAATACTTCTCTCTTCAAAGCTTGTAAAAAAAGAGAAAAGGTTTTAGCTGTTTATTGTTTTGACCCAAGGCATTTTGAAGAAACGAAGTATAGTTTCAAAAAAACTGAAAAATTTAGGGCTCAATTTTTATTGAAAACAGTTTTTGAACTTTATCATTCATTAAAAGAAAAAAACATTCCGCTCTTTGTTTTTTATGAAAAACCGGAAGATATAATTCCGAAATTGATTGAAAAACATGAAATTTCAACTGTTTTTCTTCAGAAGGAATGGACAAGTGAGGAAATCAATGTCAATGACAATATCAAAAACAATATCAATGTCAAAAATTCAAATGTTAAATGGGTAGAAGCTTATGACCAATTTTTGTTTCATCCGGATGATATTCCTTATTTAGATTTTAAAGAAATTCCGGAGGTTTTTACTGTTTTCAGAAAAAAATGTGAAGCTTCTGTGCAAGTCAGACCAACGGTTTCGATTGAAAAATTACCTGATTCTAATTGGATTGAACAAAATTCTTTCAAAATAACTTTGGAAGATTTAGGTTTGGAAAGTTTTGAAACTCATCCTAACTCAGCTTTTCCGTTTCAGGGTGGTGAATCAAAAGCGATGAAACGATTAGAAAATTACTTTTTTGAAACCGAAAATTTGTCATCCTATAAACAAACTCGAAACGGATTAATTGGAGCTGATTACAGTTCAAAACTTTCTGCTTGGTTGGCGAATGGTAGTATTACTGCAAGAACAATTTATTGGAAAATTCAGCAATACGAGCAAGAAATTTGCAAAAATGAAGATACGTATTGGTTGATATTTGAGTTGATTTGGCGAGATTATTTCAAATACATTTCGCTAAAACACGGTAATAAAATATTCCAACTCGATGGAATTTTAGGTAAAAAACATGATTGGAATTTCCATACAAAAGCTTTTGAACAATGGAAAAACGGTAACACCAATGAACCTTTTGTGAATGCCAATATGATTGAATTGCAACAAACCGGATTTATGAGCAATCGCGGAAGGCAAAATGTGGGGAGTTTTTGGGCAAAAGAATGGCATCAAGATTGGCGAATAGCTGCTGCCTATTTTGAAAGTATGTTGATTGATTATGATGTGCATTCGAATTATGGCAATTGGATTTACAATTCCGGTGTTGGAAATGATCCGAGAGATCGAAAATTCAACATCAAACGTCAAGCGGAAATATATGATGCGAAAGATGACTATCAAAGACT
>JAUXNR010000070.1 GCA_030682755.1 Flavobacterium sp. | reverse complement strand
AATCGGAAATTAAAAAAATTATTCTTTTGAATTTTATTGGAAACAGTTCCCAAATGGCGACTACTACATTTTTTGGCATTTTGGGATTATTCATTACCGGATTGTTTTATGATTATTTCAGTTATAAAATCGGGTTTGTTTTAATTTTGATTTTTTTAATTTTTTCCGTCTTTTTAATTTTTAGAAAAAAGATTTCCATTTATGGTTTTTCTGTTGAAAATTTGATTCAGAAAATCAAAACGTTTCCAAGAAATTCATTGATCACTACACAACAATTATCGGTTATTCGATTTCTGATTTTTTCCCATCAATTCTATTTTTTATTGTTGATTTTTGGAGTAGAAATTACGTATTCTTTAGCTTTAGCTACCATTTTTTCTATGTATTTTTTAGCCTCCATTGTTCCGAGTATTCATTTGATGGATGTGGCGATAAAAGGAAGCGTTGCCGTTATTTTATTCGGAAAATTAGGGGTTAATCAATGGACGATTGTTTCGATAACAACACTAATGTGGTTGTTGAATTTGGTTATTCCGGTATTGATTGGAAGTCTTTTTGTACTAAAATTTAAACCAAAATTAGAATTATGATGTACCTACTTATTTTGGTTATTTCCGTTTATGTTTTTCTGATGATTTTCTTTTGGATGGGATTTAAAAAAGTGCCGAAATCAAATGGTAATTCATCAGATGAAAAATTATCTTTCTCCATCGTTGTTCCTTTTCGAAATGAAGCGGAAAGCCTTCCCAATCTTTTAAAATCGATTGAAAAATTAAGGTATCCGATTGAAAATTTTGGAGTGATTTTGGTAGATGATGAGTCGGAGGATGGTTTTCGGGGAGCGAGTTATGGTTTTCGGGTTTTGACCGTTGAAAATGAAAGAAAATCAAGTTCTCCAAAAAAAGATGCTATTGAAACGGCAATTCAACATTCGCAATTCGACTGGATTATTACTACAGATGCCGATTGTGTAGTTCCTGAAAATTGGCTTTTAGACTTGAATAATTACATTCAAAATACAAATAAAGAAATGGTTTGCGGGCCGGTTTTTTTTAAAAATAATTCCGGTTTTTTATTCGATTTTCAACAAATTGAAATGATTAGTTTGCAAGCCGCAACGATTGGAAGTTTTGATTTTAATTTGGCTTTTATGTGCAACGGAGCCAATTTTGCGTATTCAAAAAAGCTGTATAAACAATTAAATGGTTTCGATGGAAATAATGAAATTGCAAGTGGTGATGATGTGTTTTTATTGCAAAAAGCGGTGAAAGATTTTCCGGATGAAGTTGGATTTTTACTCAAGCAAGATTTTCAAGTTACAACCAATTCGGCAGAAAGCTGGACAGAACTTTTTCAGCATCGGATTCGTTGGGCCGGAAAATCAAAAGCCTATTCATCCGGTTTTGGAAAATTTGTGGCGTTGACAGTTTTCTTAGCTAATTTAGCTTTCATTATTTCGTTACTTCTACTTTTATTCGGATTTTTTGAAATGATAATTTTGCTGATTTTAAAAATTATTGCTGATGTATTGTTGGCCAATCAAACTGCACGATTTTATAAAATAAAAATGAAGAATACTTTATTGATGGCTTTCGTTTATCCTTTTTTCAGTTCAGCCGTGGCATTGTATTCTTTGTTTGGAAAGTACGAATGGAAAGGCAGAACATTCAAATCTTAATCTGCTTTTAAAACAACAGGCAAAATAAATTGTGTTTTCACCGGAATTCCTTCTTTCTGAGCGGGTTCAATTTTAGGGAAATCTGTGAGTCTGTTTTTAAGAATACTGTCCACTTTAGCTTTATTGTAGTGGGTGCTGTCAGACGGGAATTGCGGTTCAAAAGTGATACTGGCATCCGGAAAAACAGTGACCAAAACATTTAAGGTGTCAAAGATTTCAGCATTTCTTTCTGTTGAATCAGTTGAAATTTTCTGTTGAATTAGTTCAGTCAAAAATTGAAAGAAACACGCCTTTTTTTGCTCTTTATCCATCAAACTGTCACAAGCATTAACAGAGGGATAATCTGTAACTTCTTTCCAATCAATTTGTTTCAAGCGTTCCTGAAGCAATTCTTCTTCGGAAGGCACACGCTTTTCAAAGTATTGGCAGGAAGCCAAGAGAGAAAATAATACTAAATAACAAAAGTGTTTCAAGTCAAAGGATTAAACGCGATTTGGTCAAAATTACAATTATTTTGAAAATCTTAACCTTTGAAATGAATTTCTTTTTTGAGTTCTTTGATTCTGTGATCTATGTAATCATTTTTTTTCTTATCCATATCTGGAAATTTAGCTTTTAAATTTTCGAATGTTTTGAGTTTTACTGCTAAATCTTTTGAAGTTTCGTCGGTAATTATTGCAATTTGATAATGAGCTTCTAAATATTCCGGTTGTTCTAGTATTGTTTTTTTATAAAAGGTCAATGCTTTGTTCTGATTTCCGTTTTCTTGATTAAAAAGGGCAATAGAAAAATATTCATTTTCAAACGTTGCGGTCTTTAATTCTTTTGAAATCATAAAATGTTTCTCGGCTAATTTTAAGTTTTTTAAATAACCATAATTTAATCCTATATTGTAATGGATATCAGGATTGTCCACTTGTTCAAATTGAATCATCAAAGATTCATAGGTCTCAATTGATTTTTGATATTCCCTCAGTTTCATCAAACAAAGAGCTATCTTTTCATACACAAATTGTTCTTTAAAGTTTAATTCGATTAAATACTCAAAGGTCTTTTTTGCATTCTTAAAATCTGATTTACCATAAAGACATTGTGCTTTTAAGGAGAGAAAATCGATGTTTTCTGGTTGTAGTTTGATTATTTTATCAATAATTACAGATGCTTTGTCCCATCTTTCAGCACGCATTTCAAACAAAGCTACTTTGTAATTGCTTTTTAAATGAAAGTCATCCAAATCAATTGCTCTCTTGAAAGATTTTTGAGCCATTATACTATTAATATCCTGTTCAAAAGCCAAGCCTAAATAATAATAGTAAGTTGGGTTTTCAATGGTTTTTGATAGTTTTTCAAATGTATAAATGGCTGGTTTTGTTTTTTTGAGTTGAAGCAAAGTCTTCCCATACATAAAGTTGACTAATGGATTTAAACTATCGCTAGCAATATATTTTTCTAAATTTTTTTGAGCATTGACATAATCTCCATTAGACTCATGTACTATGGCAATTTTGTATTCTCTGATGTGTTCTTTAGAAAGAGAATAATTTTCAATGGCTTTGTTATAAAAACCCATCGCAAATAAACTGTCGCCAACTTTTAAATGTTGAGCATTTAATTTAAATGAGAGTATTAAAATTGTTAAGATTATATTATTTTTTATCTTCATCATAAAAAGTATCTAGAACAAACGAAATTGGCATGGACATATTAATGCTTACAGCTTTTCCGTTATGAATTGCAGGTTTCAAAACCGGTAATTTCATCATTAATTCATATACACTTTTTTCTAATATTGGGGCAGGAGCTCTAATTCCTTTTATTACAATATTTCCTTTATCAGTTATTACAAAATTAACAAAAACTCTGCCTGAAATTCCTTTATCCATTGCCTCCTCGGGATAATAAAAGTTTTTTCTAATATGATTATTTAATTCATTTT
The DNA here is from genome assembly GCA_030682755.1 of Flavobacterium sp. Classification (GTDB taxonomy): domain Bacteria; phylum Bacteroidota; class Bacteroidia; order Flavobacteriales; family Flavobacteriaceae; genus Flavobacterium. Next base: position 8,108 of record JAUXNR010000070.1, on the reverse strand, counting down.
GAAAGCAATCATGTGTTTTATCTTTTATGCAGTTTTCAAACAATGGAGCTTGATCTGCAGCGTGAAGGGGTATGATTTCTTGGTGAATAATTTCCTGAGGTAATTCGTATTTTATAGTTTTGATTGAAGCTGATTTTTGCTTGTCTTCTAATTCTTGTTTTTTTCTGGTTAAATATTCTTCATAGGTTCTTTTATTGACATCAAAATAAGACGATTTATTTTCAGCAATTCCTTTTTCTTCGGCCTCTTCCATCATTAATTTTAGGATCAATACTAATCTATAATATTCTTCTCGAGATAGAATTTTGTCTTCTTCGATTTTGTCAATAACCATATTTTTTTTAATTTGTTCATATATTGACTGACCATTTGCAGAATTTAATTTTAATTCTTTATATATTTTTTCTATTAATTCTTGGTCTGTCAAATGATTTTGTTCTTGGGCTTGAATTTCTGAAGATGAAACCATAAAAAGTAAGAGAAATATACACGGAATGACAGCTAAAAATTTAAATTTTGCTGATTTTTTTGATTTGCGGTTTAACATAATTATTCTTTTTTTAATTAATGAATAGGAGAAAAATTGATTGGTAAAGGAAAAATTTTCTGTTCCAAAAATTTCCTGTAATAAGATTTCATAATTATTTTGATGTTTATCAACACATTGGTCGGCAATAAATTCATGTACTTCAGCACAGTATTTTTGATATAAATATATCAGGGGATTAAACCAAAAGATAATTCGCAAGGTTTCAAAAAATAATAAATCATAAGAATGTTTTTGTTTAATATGTATAATTTCATGGCTTACAATCGCTACATAGGAATTAGAATTTATTTTTTCTCCAATAAATAAATTGTTCAAAAATGAAAAAGCGACGTCTGAATTTGGAATTTGATATTCAATATAATCACGATGAATTGTTTTCTTGCATTTTTGTTTGATTTTATGAAGTAGATAGAATTTTCTAATAAACAGAAACAAGAACACCAAACTTCCAACAAGTACTAAGAATTCGAGTTTAAATTCAAAATTTGGAGTTATTGTGTTACTATTGTGAACCGTATTTGTAATTTTATTAGTTGAGGCATTCAGCACTATTTCATTTAAAGAAGTAGAAATGTTTTCTGAAATTTGTTTATTAAACCAACTTATTTTTAAAAATGGAATTACAAAGGACAAAACTGCTGTAATCAATAAATACACCCTATTCCATTGAAAAAAAGTTTCTCTTTTCAATACTGTTTCATAAATCAGTAAAAAAGCAAACTGACAAATGACAATTTTTATAATGATTTCTATCATGGTTTCTCTTTTTTAGCATTTATTTCATTTAAAATCTCTTCCAATTCTTTTAAACTTAAATCGTTTTTTTTCATAAAAAAAGAAACCATGCTTTTAAAAGAACCCTGAAAATAACCATCAACAAATTTATTTATGGATTGATGACTGTATTCTTGTTTTTTAATAATAGGAAAATATAAATACCCTTTTCCTTCAGATTCGTGGCCTACAAATCCTTTGGTTTCTAGTATTCTCACTATTGTTGAAACTGTGTTGTAAGCAGGTTTCGGTTCCGGTAAATGTTCAATTATATCTTTTACAGATGTTTTCTCAAGTTGCCAAAGCACTTGCATTATTTCTTCTTCCGCTTTTGTTAATGGTTTCATTTTTCAACTAATTTTTTAGTTTAATTAATCAAATATACAAACTAAATTCTTAGTTACAACTAAAAAGTTAGTTTATTTTTTAGAAATGCAAAAAATACATACATTTGACTATGGATTACCTACTTCTTTTTCTCGGTTTTTTATGCATGTTGGTTGGTGTTTTGGGCAGTCTTCTTCCTATTTTGCCCGGACCTCCAATATCTTGGGTAGGGTTACTGCTTTTGTATTTAACCAATGCTGTACCATTCAGTTACACCGTTTTAGGGATTACTTTGTTGGTAGCGGTGGTTGTGGCAGTTTTAGATTACGTTATTCCTGCCAAAGGGACCAAACGTTTTGGTGGAAGCAAGTACGGAATATGGGGAACAAATATCGGTTTAGTGATTGGTATTTTGGCTCCAATTCCTTTTGGCTTTATCATCGGACCATTTGTGGGTGCTTTTGTTGGAGAGTTGCTAAATGATTCTAAAGATTCTAGAAAAGCATTTAAAGCAGCAACGGGTTCTTTTATGGGTTTCTTAGCGTCAACGTTTATGAAATTTTTGGTTTCAGTGATTTTTTTAGGAATATTTTTAGTGAAGGTTTGGGAATATCGCAGTGAATTATTTTAGATTTTTTGGGCCTTATCGGACTTTTCGTTTCAATCTCAGACAGGGGTGCAGTGCTTCAAAGAATACTCTCACTCACAATAAAACCACTCGTCCACGCATTTTGAAAGTTAAATCCGCCGGTTATCGCATCGATATTTACGATTTCACCTGCAAAATATACTTTTGGAAGTAATTTACTTTCCATGGTTTTAAAATTGATTTCTTTTAAATCAATACCACCGGCGGTGACAAATTCTTCTTTAAAGGTACTTTTACCGTTTACTTGAAATTTTCCATTGGTGAGTTGTAAAGCCAAATTTTGAAGTTGTTTTTTAGACAAATCAGCCCATTTGGTTTCCAACGAGATTTCAGAAGCCAAAACCAAACTTTCCCACAAACGATTCGGAAAATCAAAAGGTGATTTTTTAGCAACTACTTTTTTAGCATGTTCCAATTTTAATTCTTTCAACTGGTTTTCGGTTGCTTCAAAACTGGCATCATTGAGCCAATTGACTTCCAAAATAAATTGGTAATTTTTATCAAATAATTCTCTTGCTCCCCAAGCGGAAAGTCGTAAAATTCCCGGACCACTCATTCCCCAATGCGTAATCAAAAGTGGTCCCGAAGCCGAAAGTTTTGAGTTTTGCACTTTTACCGAAGCAAAGGCTGAAAGTCCCATCAAATCTTTAATCCGATTGTCTTTGATGTTGAAGGTAAATAACGAAGGAACAGGAGGTACAATCGTATGGCCTAATTTTTCTAACATTTCCCAAATTTTCGGGTTGCTTCCCGTAGTCATTACCAAATTTTCACAACGAAAAGTTTGCTGATTGGTTTCCACCTTCCAAGTGTCATCGGAACGAAAAATGGATTGCACACTTTGTCCGGTTAAAACTTCTATCTTATACTTTTTAACTGCATTCAAAAAACAATCAATAATGGTTTGCGAAGAATCGGAAACCGGAAACATGCGTCCGTCTTCTTCAATTTTTAACACAACACCATGCTTTTCAAACCATTCAATCGTATCGCCGGAACAAAATTGATGAAACGGGCCACGCAGTTCTTTTTCGCCACGCGGATAAAATTTCACCAAATCATTCGGAACAAAACAGGCATGCGTTACATTGCATCGTCCGCCACCGGAAACGCGTACTTTCGTGAGCACTTCCTTACCACGTTCCAGAATTGCAATTTTATAATTAGGATTTTTTTCGGCGAGGTTTATTGCGGTAAAAAAACCGGCGGCACCACCACCTACAATCAGGACATCATACATTAGTGTAATCTTTCGGGGAAATTACAAAAAATTCCATCCACACCCAATTCGGTTACGAATTTAATGTCTTTGGGTTCGTTAACCGTATAGGTGTAAATTTTAAATCCTTCTTTATGAATTTGATGCACGTTTTCTTTTGTCAAGGTTTTCCACCACGGATTGATAGCAACAGCTTTTAATTCTTTTCCAATTGGAATCGCAGCTATAGGGTTTTCTTCCGTTAAAACAGCAATGGCGATTGTAGCATCCAATTTTCGGTAGATTTCCAATTCTTCCCATAAAAAACTGGAAATGATGAAATCTTCTTTTTTCCAACCTTTTTGATAGCATTTTTCCAGCAATTTAAACGTAGGTGTTGCTGTGTTTTTCCCTTTTAATTCAATATTAAGTGGCACTTTTCTATCAATCGTTTCAATCACTTCTTCCAAAGTTGGAATTTGATGATTTCCCTTGACAATCACTTTTTGCAATTCTTCAAGTGTAAAATCTTCAATCTTTCCGGAGGTATCTGTCAAGCTGTCTAAAGTTTCATCGTGAAAAACGACCAACTCACCACGTTTAATCACAAAAACGTCTATTTCAATCATATCAACACCCAACTCCAACGCTTTTTTAACCGAAGCAATCGTGTTTTCGGTTTCGTGTCCCATCGCACCTCTGTGACCAATGTTGAGCGGTTTTTTCATTTTATCAGAACAATTTAGAAATAGTGAAGCAACTATAAGCAGAATAGAAAACTTGATTTTCATTGAAAAAGATTTTTACAAAGATGGAAAAAGGATAATTAAAAATTAATTTTTTATTGTCAAGTAATTATTATTTTTTAAACCATTAAGTAATTAAGAACCATTAAGTTTTCGTTTTAAAGAAAAAGCATTTCAAAATAAATTAGTTGTTTTTTTAGTTCATCATCTTAATATAGCTTAATTCCTTAATGGTTTAAAATAAATTAAAAATTAAACTTCATCCCAAATGCAATCCGACCACCATCCGTAGCATGAAAATAAGATAATTTCGCCGCCACAACATTACTACTGTTCATCCACAGCCCAAAGCCGCTCGACTGGTGCCACTTATCTGAATTTTCACCGGGAAACCAAACTCTTCCGTAATCAAAACCGATAAAAGCTCCATAATTAATAGGAACAAACGGGTTTTTAATTTGACCAATAAAATACCGTAAATCAGAACTTTGAAAAAAGGCTGATTTCCCTGAAAAACGATTGTCTCTAAATCCGCGTAAATCTTCATCGCCACCCAAAGAAGCCGCTTGATAAAATTCAAAAGCATTGCTAAAAATGGTTTTTCCTTTTAAAGTGGTTTCAAATAGCCATTCTGAATCGGGAGTTAGTTTGTAAACCAAGTTTAATGCGGCGTCAACACTTGGAACATTTCTTGAAAAATCAGTCACATTCACAGTCCATTTTCCATTGGCTTGAAAGCCCATTCCCAAAGTGGGCACAAAAGCGTTGTCGTAATTTTTAAACTGATAGCCCAACCCAAGTCCGGCAAAAGGTTGCAAGTCAAAAATGTTTGCCGCAATGCCACTTTCTGAAATAAATCGATCGGGCGTGTTTTCCACTTGATAGGCCTCAAAATGAGCTCTTGCGGTAATAGTGCTTGCTTTGCTTTTTATCCAAACCAAACCCGGACTGACTTTATAAGACGCAATTCGAACCCGATTATAATCAAAATCAAGGTCCTTATCGTTGAAGGTTTCATTGCCAAAACCAAAGAAATTCAAAACAAAATTAGAACTTGTTGCCGAAGCATCTATCACAAAATCATATTCGCCAAAAGCTTTTTTAACCAATCCGCTATAGGCTAAATCATAACCTTGTGTTGCAAAATAGTAATTGGTTTGCAAGCGGTGTTTTTGTGAATAGAGGTTACCTAAAAATCCTTTTTGGGTAAAGTCAAATCCCAGTCCGGTTCTAATGCCATCATCCGGATTAAAACCAAGTAAAGGAACTACCGAAAAGGTGTTGAATTTTGGACGTTTGTAGTTGTACGTATTGGTTTCGTAATTGTTTGAAAGAAGAATAGTTGTTTTTCCATCAACAACAAGGGTTGAGCTATTGGACATAAAATCGTGAATTTTCACTTTCTTACCGTCTTCAACTACATACGAATCTTGACTCAATCCACCCATCATTCTTATTTTTATGGCTTTAGATTCGTTTCCTTCCATGCTAAATTCATCTTTGCCTTCTAAACCAAAAAGCCAAATTTCTTTGGTTTGATTTTTATAAAATGTACGTTCAAAAATAATATTGGCAGGTGTTTTTTTGCCGTTATACACCACAACAGTCGTTCTTCCGCCCGATAATCGGTTGATGACAAAAACATCATTTTCCAATGTTCCCACAACCAACACTTTTTTATCTAAAATCTTCTGATACTGTTGAGCGGTTTGCGGTAATTTTTTTATTCGGTTTCGTAAGTTGAGCTTTAATTTGGTAGTGGTTTCATCTTGCAATTCATACGGCAATTTCAAAAAGGCTTTATTGATGATGTCATTGGTCAGGTTTTCTTGTATAAATTTGGCTTGTTCCACCCATAATTTCTCATCTACAGACGAAAGCAAAGCCAAATCTAATGCATAGGCTTGTTCGTTAAATTTTTTTTGATTGGGATGATTATACGAATAGGAATGCATCTGACCCATAGCCGGAACAGTTTTTAGTAATTTCAGAAAAGCTCCGTCATATTTAGCAAAAGCCTGATCGCGATTGATTGGAATTGGGCGATACACCACGTTGTTGTTTTCTTGAAAGACACCCCAACGCCAGTTTTTTGCTTGCCTGTCCCAATCGCCAATAAGCATGTCTAAAAGGCGTGCTCTGATATAATTTTCTTTGTCCAGTTTGTGATTTTTATTGGTTCGAATCAAATGCAACATCTCGTCTGTATCAATAATTGAAGAGGGTTTCCCAAAGTTCGGATTGCTTTTTTGGGTGGCATTTGTTTTAGCGGAAACATAATACAATGCTCCTCCAAAATCAGTATTGTATTTTCCAAGCTGATTTTGATTCGGAATATAATACAAACCGGGTTGCGTCGCACTTACTTGAATGGCTTTTGATAAAGTTGGAATAACCAAAGGTGTAAACGGATGAATGGTGGTGAAATAATCTCTTAAAAAATCTTCTGACAACGCATTTGTTGCTTGATTCTTAGAGTTGTCATTTTTATAAGCGATGGATTTAAAAAAGGAATTGGCATCTTTTTCCAGTGGCGTCATCACAAATTCTTTTCCGTTTTTATCAACAAGCAAAAGAGAATTAGTGGCATGTTCTGTGTCCAATCCAAGTGGTTTTAAGCCGCCAAACAAGGTGTCAAGTGTAGCTACTTGAAAAGAAATGTTTTGTTTGTAATATTTTTTATAATGCTTTCCCCAAAGAAATTCATAGACATCACTTTTTCTGCTGACCGATTTTCCAAAAACAGATCGCTTGATCTCACTCTCAAATTGTTTCGGATAATTGCGATGTTGTTCATCCGATTCGGGTTCACTGAGTTTTTGCTTAAAAAGCAACACTTCTTTTCGGTTGGAAGTGGTATAAAAAGAAATTGTTGAAGCTCCGTTCGCAAACACATCCAAAACAGCATACCCATAACCACCAAAACTGAAATCTTTTGGGTTTACGGCTCTGGCGGGTGTAAAATGAGCTCCGGAACCACTTATGATTTGTTGAATACCGTCTTTTTTGATGTACTGCAAATTTTGTTCATGACCGGAAACAACCACAACGTTTTGGTATTTCTGCACAATGGATTTGATGCGTTGCGTCATTTCTTTATAATTGACATTTTGCAAATCTTGCGGATGGGTACCACTGGCTTTCCTAAAAAGATTCACAAAACTACCGACAATGGGCAACGGAATGTTTTTTTCTAAAGGGAAAATTTGTTGCTGTAACGAATATTGACCTCCATAAACGCCATTGCTCATCAAAGGATGGTGCATCGCTAAAAGGATTGTTTTTTGTGGATTTTCTTGTAAATGACCATCCAATTCTTCAAAAAATTGCTCTCTGGTTTTGATGGAGCAACCACTGTTGATTTCGGTGTGTTTGTCCCAATCTTCCATAAACCATTGGGAGTTGATGGCCACTAATTCAACGTCATTGCTTAGTGATATAAAAGCAATACCACATGCATTTTTTGGAATAAGTTGACTGGTTTTTTTCTTATAAGTGGCTATAAAATTTTCTTGAGCGGTTAAATTTGCAACACCATTTCCCCAATCTTTTTCACCCGGAAGGAAGTACACATTCCCCTTAAATTTTTCAGATAAATCGAGTTGTTTGGTCATTTTTTCTTCGGCTAACCTACGATTTTCATCATAACCGTGTAGCGGAAAAATGTGGTCTCCTAAATAAAGAAGGCTACTTTTTGTTGAAGCGGCTTCCAATCTTTTTTTAAAACTAGAAAGCATCGGACTGGCTCCATCGTTTAGGGTATTTGCTGCATTTCCGGTAAGAAAAACAGAATATACAATGGAAGTGGTATCTAAGGATTGATTGTTAAAAAAAGAAGTTGCTTGGCTTCCCATTTGGGTTTTG
>JAUXNR010000068.1 GCA_030682755.1 Flavobacterium sp. | reverse complement strand
AACAGATTTTCCTGTTCCGGATTTACCAAGCACAACTAAATTTTCTCCTTTAAAAAGTTTTAAAGAAAAGTCTTTCAATACATCTAGTTTTCCAAACGATTTCTTAAGATTATTTATTTCAATAACCGCTTCACCATTTTTTTTATGACTGAAGGACTTAGTTAAATTTTCTGTTTGTTCCGGTCTCATGATATTATCATATCAGTTATTTGAACTGCAATTAAATCGACAACGATTACAAGGAGGGAGGCTAACACAACTGCTGAATTTGCAGCAACACCAACACTTTCTGTTCCAAGTCCGGCATTGTATCCTTTATAAGTTCCAACCAAGCCAATAACTGCTCCGAAGAAAAATGATTTTATAATTGCAGGGAAAAGATCTATAAACTCAACAGATTTAAATGCTTGTGAGAAAAACAAAATAAACGATACATCTCCTTTAATATTTGCACCTGCCCAGCTTCCCATTAAACCAATGGCATCAGCATATAAAATCAATAAAGGAATCATAAGTGTTGCAGCTAAAACTCTGGTAACCACTAAAAATCGCATTGGATTTGTGGCTGATACTTCCATTGCATTAATCTGCTCCGATACTTTCATTGAACCTAATTCTGCGCCCATTCCCGAACCAATTTTTCCTGCACAAATAAGTGCGGTAATAACCGGCCCCATTTCTCTAATCATTGAAACGGCTACCATTCCAGGAAGCATAGAAACTGCTCCGAAATCAACAAGTACCGGCCTCGATTGAATAGTAAGCACTAAACCCATTATGGCTCCTGTAACAGAAATAAGGGGCAATGATTTATATCCAATTTGGTAGCATTGACGTAAAAATTCTTTTAATTCAAAGTCGCGCATAAAAGTTTCTTTTAGTATACGATTTATAAACAAGAAAACATTTGCGACATCAGTAAAAAAATTATTTGCTATTTCAGCTATTGTAATAGTTTTTTCACTAAGTATCGCTGATTTCTCAATTACATTCCGAAACTTAGGGATAACTTTCCTTGCAA
>JAUXNR010000056.1 GCA_030682755.1 Flavobacterium sp. | reverse complement strand
CCGGTCAAGGATTTTATAAAAAAGAAGGAAAAGATATTTTATCCTTAGATTTAGACACTTTAGAATACAGAGCTGCAAAAAAAGCTTCATTCGCTACATTAGAATTAACTAAAACCATCGATAAACCAATTGATCGTTTTCGTGTTTTAGTGAAAGGAAAAGACAAAGCCGGTGATTTTTATAGAAAGAATTTTGCGGCTATGTTTGCGTATTGTTCCAACAGAATTCCTGAAATATCAGAGGAGTTATATAAAATTGACGATGCCATGAAAGCCGGTTTCGGTTGGGAAAATGGTCCATTTGAAATTTGGGACAGCATCGGCGTAGCCAAAGGAATTGAAATGATGCGAGCTGAAGGTTATGAACCGGCTGCTTGGGTCACTGAAATGGTAAAATCTGAAAACGCTTCTTTTTATACGGTTAAAAACGGTGCAACTTACTTTTATAACATCCCAACGAAATCACAAGAGAAAATTCCGGGTCAAGATGCGTTTATCATCTTAGATAATATTAGAGAAAGCAAAAAAGTTTGGGCAAATTCAGATGCCACGATTCATCATTTAGGTGACGGAATTTTGAACTTAGAATTCCATTCCAAAATGAATACGATTGGCGGTGGTGTTTTACAAGGAATCAACAAGGCCATTGATTTAGCCGAAAAAGAATATAGTGGATTAGTCATTGGAAACCAAGGTACTAATTTCTCAGTTGGTGCCAACATCGGAATGATTTTTATGATGGCTATTGAACAAGAATACGACGAATTGAACATGGCCATTAAAATGTTCCAAGACACCATGATGCGTTGCCGCTACTCCTCTATTCCGGTTGTCGTTGCTCCACACGGAATGACATTAGGTGGTGGTTGTGAAATGACCATGCATGCAGACCGAGTGGTTGCTGCTGCAGAAACATATATTGGTTTAGTAGAATTTGGTGTTGGTGTTATTCCGGGCGGCGGTGGTTCCAAAGAAATGACCGTTCGTGCCTCCGATTTATTTCGTAAAAATGATGTGGAATTGAATGTATTACAAGAATATTTCTTAACCATCGGTATGGCAAAAGTAGCAACTTCTGCTTACGAAGCCTTTGATTTAGGCATTCTTCAGCAAGGTAAAGATATTGTAGTTGTAAATCGTGATCGTCAAATTGCGGTGGCCAAACAAGTTGCGTTGCAAATGGCAGAACAAGGTTACACACAACCTATTCAACGCAAAGACATAAAAGTATTAGGAAAACAAGCGTTGGGAATGTTCTTAGTGGGAACCGACCAAATGCAAGCTGGTAAATACATTTCGGAACACGATAGAAAAATTGCTAACAAATTAGCTTATGTAATGGCTGGTGGTGATTTATCTGAACCGACGTTAGTGAGTGAACAGTATTTGTTAGATTTA
>JAUXNR010000596.1 GCA_030682755.1 Flavobacterium sp. | reverse complement strand
TAAAAATACTATCTTCTATTCACTATTTTCTAGATTCTCTATTCTATTTTTCTCAATCGTTTTCGTATTTTAGCAATCTGTAAAATTACCAATTATACCTATGGACATTAACTTCAACAAAAACGAAGACCACAATAAACTTTTATTATCTGATTTAAAACAACGTTTTGCTAAAGTAAAATTAGGCGGTGGAGAAAAACGCATTGCCAAACTGCATGCAGAAGGCAAAATGACAGCTCGCGAACGCATTGATTATTTGCTTGATCCTAAAGCTAAAAGCATTGAAATTGGTGCTTTTGTTGGTGATGGGATGTATACTGAACATGGCGGTTGTCCATCCGGAGGCGTTGTGGTTAAAATTGGATACATCAAAGGAAAACAATGTGTAGTCGTTGCAAACGATGCCACTGTAAAAGCCGGAGCATGGTTTCCAATCACCGGGAAAAAGAACCTTCGGGCTCAGGAAATAGCCATAGAAAACCGTTTGCCAATCATTTATTTGGTTGATAGTGCGGGAGTTTATTTACCAATGCAAGATGAAATATTCCCGGACAAAGAACATTTCGGACGAATTTTCAGAAACAATGCTGTGATGAGCAGCATGGGAATTACACAAATTGCAGCCGTAATGGGAAGTTGTGTGGCCGGTGGTGCTTACTTACCTATTATGAGTGACGAAGCCATGATTGTGGACAAAACAGGAAGTATTTTCTTAGCCGGAAGTTATTTAGTTAAAGCAGCCATTGGCGAAAACATAGACAACGAAACCTTGGGTGGTGCTACGACACATTGCGAAATATCAGGGGTGACTGATTATAAAGCCAAAAACGATAAAGATGCTTTGGACCGAATCAAAAGTATTGTTAGTAAAATTGGCGATTATGATAAAGCGGGATTCAACCGTGAAAAAGCTCAAAAACCAACACTGAATGAAGCAGATATATATGGAATTATACCCAAATCGCGTTCTGATCAATATGACATGATGGAAGTTATCAAACGATTGGTGGACAATTCTGAGTTTGATGAATACAAACACGGTTATGGTCAATCCATCATCACTTGTTATGCCAGAATTGACGGTTGGGCAGTTGGAATTGTAGCCAATCAACGTACAGTTTCCAAAACCAAAAAAGGAGAAATTCAATTTGGTGGTGTGATTTACTCCGATTCAGCAGATAAAGCCACACGATTTATTGCGAATTGCAACCAAAAGAAAATACCACTAGTCTTTTTACAAGACGTAACCGGTTTTATGGTGGGAAGCAAATCGGAACATGGTGGAATCATTAAAGACGGAGCTAAAATGGTGAATGCGGTTGCCAATTCTGTTGTACCTAAATTTACGGTGATTATCGGAAATTCATACGGAGCAGGAAATTATGCCATGTGTGGAAAAGCCTATGACCCTCGTTTAATCTTTGCTTGGCCAAGTGCTGAGTTAGCGGTTATGGGTGGCACTCAAGCCGCTAAAGTTTTAGCTCAAATTGAAGCATCATCTTTGAAAGCCAAAGGCGAAGTGGTGGACGAAACCAAAGAAAAAGAGCTTTTTGACAAAATCAAAGCCCGATATGATGCACAGGTTTCCCCGTACTACGCTGCTTCTCGTTTGTGGACAGACGCCATCATTGACCCGTTAGAAACCCGCACTTGGATTTCAATAGGTATTGAAGCGGCTAATCATGCTCCAATTGAGAAAAAATTCAATTTAGGTGTGATACAAGTTTAAGTTGGTCTGTTTTTTGATTAAGAACAAAAAACAACTCATATGAAAATATATATACTTTTTATTATTACTAGCTTAAGCCTTCATCTATCTGCTCAAACAGAAGAATATTCAGGAACATATGTATTTAGTAGAGAATCGGAAAAAAATGAAGTTTTAGAATATAAACTTGATTTGAATGGTGACGGCACATTTCAGTTTACTAGTTATCGTAAAGATATTGGAAAAAATGAGTACCATAATTACAGCAAAGGTAAATGGACGGTCAAAAATAAAGTGATTGATTTTGTATCAGTAGATATTGATTTAGATGAAAAGTTCACTTTAGACTTTACAGGAACAACGGCAAGAATCATTAAAAAGTCACCCAGAGATATGTCAGACAAAGTTGTGCCCACAGCACTTCAATTTTATAAATCCAATATTTTTTGGATTGCGAATTTGAAACTTTTGTTGAAGGAATAATTTAAATTCCTAACGCAAAATAGCTTCCATCTTCTTCCCTTTTGCCAATTCATCAACTAACTTATCCAGATACCGCACTTGCTGCGTTAACGGGTTGGTGATTTCTTCAATTCGATACCCACAAATTAGTCCTTTGATGCTTTTTGCATTTGGATGCAATGAAGCCTGTTGAAAAAACAATTCAAAAGTTGCTTTTGAAGCAATCATTTCTTCAATCTTTTTGTCGTCATAACCGGTTAGCCAAGTGATAACCTGATGCAACTCTTCTTTGCTCCTGCCCTTTTTTTCCACTTTTGTTACGTAATGAGGATATACGGATGTAAAAGTCATTTTTGCCATGCGTTCATCGTGTTCCGGTGTTGTGATCATAGTGTTGTTAGTTTTTAAATATTTTATTAATATTTTTATTTTGGCTTTTAAATGATATCCTATTGATTGTTATTTTTAACAAAAAAAGAACATGAAATAATCCAAATTAGGAATGTTCCCTCAACAATTCGCTGATACAATCCTGCATAATCTGTTAATGGGTTAGATAATAATAAACCAATAAAAATTACAGAAATTAGTCCGCATAGGATAGCTGTTTTTGACAACGCATCATACTTTTTTAATTGTTGTAAACCTACACCAATAATTATGATGCTAATGGGAACTATCAAGTAGGTCAACAGACCGGTCAAGTTATGAATTATTTGAGAAATACTTGGATTTATAAATTCTTTGTTACAACCCTTGTCACAAGGAAAAAGTCCAACAATTATGGTTGTAATTCCATAAAAAACACCAAGACCCCAAAACCCAATTTTAATAAGACCGGATTGAGGAAATTTTTTAATGACAGTGAAACAAAAAATCGTTAAAAGAATTCCGCTTGGAATATACCCTAAAAATCTTAATAGATTTCCGTAAGGTGCATCAACAGCATATGTTTCACTTATGAATTGAGAAATTGGATCATAATTATCAAATTGAAAACCACCTAAAACGGAAGGCACTACAAAAAATATTACACCAAGTAGTCCTACCCAAAAAACAGATATATTTCGCATAAATAGTATTGAGATTATTCTAGAATTTTAAAACTTACTTTATTTATTTATTTATTTCATTTGATTTCAAATATAAAATGGATCAATAAACACCAACTGCCTAACGATTCCTTTCGTGTATCTTTACAATAAATTATGCACTTTCTGAATTATAAATTTTAGAGTCCAAAACTTACCGTTCCTTTAAGTCAAAAATAGTAAAAA
>JAUXNR010000031.1 GCA_030682755.1 Flavobacterium sp. | reverse complement strand
TTGTGATCTATTAGTAACGTATTGTTTCTTGAATCTATGAATTTTCAATATCAAATTAGGCTCATTATAAACTGGATCATTAATTTCGATACTTTGAGCTTCATAAAGCTTTAGTATTATTGAATTACCTCCTTTATTTTCACCATTAGTATTTAAGTAAGTAAAATAATAATCAGTATTGTCAATTTGAATAAGATTTAAGGTAGGAGTATAAATATCAATTAACTCGAATGACTCTTTACCATTCTTAGCTATATGTTGTCGAATAGTTCCTTTGTATAGAACTTTGTCTTTGGGAAAAGTAAAATCCATACAATTTGTTAATCTAAAAGTGAAACATTTATCAAGTTATATTCATCAACTTTCGTAAACTGAATTTTATCTTCACCATATACGTCTGACAGAAAATTAACCACATCAATTAAAATGTCATTCTTGTTAATATCAGTATTTTTCAAAACTGAATTAAAAAATAGCAATCTTCTTTCACGAGCATTAGTCGAATTTGATTGAGAAACACAATTGGTAGCGTAATCCTTTAAAGCATCACAATCTTCATTAGTTGGTCGAATAAATTGTCTACCATCTTCATCAGCTCTGTCTAAGATTAATAAAATTTGGTATTGGTATTTTAATAATTCCTGCGATGCGCCAAAATTTTCATTAATAAAAGAAAAAAGAGTAAAAAAATCATTTTTCTGTTTATATCTTGTATTTCTTAATGGCTTAATAGCATTTAGAATTGCTATCCTGTCAATGATGCCGAAAAATTTCTTTCTTAATTCTTCATATTCATTTTGACTAATATCATCTTTATATATGTTTTCAACTACTTTCTTTTTTTCTTTTATGCCCAATTTGAGATATCCAAGAAGTTCTTCAACATATGCTCTATCGTTCATTCGTTTGATTGATACCTCTGTAAAAAGATTCAGTTCAATCAGATTTTGATAATCCAATACTTCTTCAGCCAATTTCAAGAATAATTTATCAAAGTACTCAGCCTTATACACTTCCGAAGTATTTAAATGCACTCCTTTTTTATTTATAAGATAATAAAAATCTCTTAAATTATCTGTTGTTGTTAAGTTTTCAATTACAATGAAAGGTAATCGATAAGACAATATATCATTAGAATCAAAATCTTTAAATGATTTTATACCTGTTAATTTAGATGAAGCAATTTGGCCCTTAACAAAACGATATATAGTTTTTGATCTTTGTT
>JAUXNR010000030.1 GCA_030682755.1 Flavobacterium sp. | reverse complement strand
GAAGTATTATGATTTTGAAGCGGCAAATCAAAAACTCCAAAAAAACAAATCCGGTTGGTGGGGAAAAAAACTTTGGAATGAGCACATGGTAGCTATTCAAGGAGAAGAATATTGGTTTACCTTAAATCCAATTGTAGATTTACGAATTGGAAAAAGCGATCCAAGTGCTGCAAGTTATACGTATCAAAATACGAGAGGTGTTCAAATTCAAGGAGGTTTGGGCAGTCAACTTAATTTTACGTCAACTATTTATGAAAGTCAAGGTAGGTTTGCAGATTATTTTAACCAATATGCAGAAAGTATTCGTCCTTCCGGCGGAAATCCAGCTATCATTCCAGGAATTGGTATTGCAAAAGAATTTAAAACAGATGCGTATGATTTTCCTTTGGCTGAGGCAAATTTAACCTATACACCAAGTCAGTTTATCAATTTGCAATTAGGATACAATAGAAATTTTATTGGAGATGGTTACCGTTCGCTGTTAATAGGTGACGGAGCAAGTCCGTATCCGTATTTTAAAATAAACACTTCGTTTTGGAAAATTAAATATACCAATACATACATGTGGTTAAAAGATGTTCGACAAGAAGTTACAGATGAGGGAACCTATGCCACAAAATATATGGCCAATCATTACTTGAGCTGGAATGTTTCTAAAAGGTTGAACATTGGTTTGTTTGAATCTGTAGTTTGGGCCAACACTAATGATAGAGGTTTTGATGTGAACTTTGTAAATCCAATAATTTTTTACAGAGCCGTTGAGTTTTCATCCTCCTCAAAAAGTGGTAATGCAGTGATTGGATTTACTTCAAAATACAAATGGAACAATCAAGTTAGCCTTTACGGACAATATATATTGGATGAGTTTGCGTTGGGCGATGTTCAAGAAAACAATAAAAGTTGGCGAAATAAATTCGGATATCAATTGGGAGCAAAATATTTTAATGCATTCAATATTGAGAACCTGTTGCTTCAAATTGAATACAATCAAGTGCGACCCTACGTTTATGCACATAGTAATCCGTTGACAAATTATGCTCACAACAATCAAAGTATGGGGCATCAATGGGGAGGTAATTTCAGAGAATTTGTAGCCATTGCCAGATATTATAAAGGGAGATGGTTTGCAGATGCCAAACTAACTGTTGGTAAAAGGGGGTTTGATTTTGATACGGAAACAGATAGTTTTAATTATGGTGGTAATATTTATAAAAATTATAATGAAGACAGGCCTTTCGATACTGGTTTAGCGATTGCTCAAGGAAACACCACAAACATCTTTATTGCAGATTTACAAGCCGGATATTTAGTGAATCCTACATCCAATTTAAAACTTTTTGGGAATTTAATTTATCGCGATTTCAATCCGCTTCAAAATACTACAACAGCCTCTAAAAATTCCACTACGTGGTTTTCTGTTGGAATTAGAGCTGATTTGTTTAATTGGTATTTTGATTATTAAAAATTTCTCAGTTTTAATAGGGTAAAAGTCTAACAAATGCAAAAGAAGCGACTTAAAAACATAAATTTATTGACTTTATTCTTTTTTTCTAATTTGTTCAATTCTTTTTCAAATTTCTAATTTGTATCTTTGCCGAAGTTTTTAAAAAATTAATGAAAACCGCATTGAACCAAACGCAAAATTATCCTTCTGTTAAAGCACTTTATGTAGATTTTAAAGAGATCACAAAGGCAGGATTGTCAATAAGTGTAGTCTTTTCATCGCTAGCGGGATATTTGTTGGGAGTGTATGATTTTACGGGTGAAAGTTGGAAAATAATTTTCATGTTGGCTCTTGGCGGATACTGTATGGTTGGGGCTTCCAATGCTTACAATCAAATTATTGAACGTGATTTAGATGCGTTGATGGATCGCACAAAAAACAGACCTTTACCTGCGGGTAGAATGACAGTTTCTTCTACCTTGATTATTGCTGTTTTGTTAACCATAATCGGATTGGTTGTGTTGTATAACATCAACCCTAAAACGGCTATGTTTGGAGCCATTTCAATTTTTATTTATACCAGTTTATATACGCCTTTAAAAACAGTTACGCCTCTGTCGGTATTTGTTGGAGCTATTCCCGGAGCTATTCCTTTTATGTTAGGATGGGTTGCTGCGACAGATGACTTTAGTTTGGAAGCAGGGACTTTATTTTTAATACAATTTTTTTGGCAGTTTCCTCATTTTTGGGCAATTGGCTGGTTTTTGTATGACGATTATAAAAAAGGAGGGTTTTTTATGTTGCCAACCGGTAAAAGAGATGCGGCAACAGCATTACAAATAATATTATACACCATTTGGTTGATTGCGGCTTCACTATTGCCGGCAATTTTCCCTCATATCGGAATTGTTGGAAGCAGGTTGTATTTGTCACCAATTGCTGCAACACTGGTTTTTGCTTTAGGAATATGGATGTTGGTTTATGCGTTTAAATTATATACAAACCGAGATGCTAAAGCGGCAAAAAGCTTAATGATGGTCAGTGTTTTTTATATCACCTTGTTGCAAATTGTATTTGTAGCAGATAAATTTTTAAGATAATTATGGAAATGTCAATTCAAGAGCACAATCAACGCAAGTCACAATCTTACAAATTGTTGCTTTGGTTTGCAATGATAAGTATGGTAATGATGTTTGCGGGTTTAACCAGTGCTTATGTGGTTAGTTCTTCAAGAGCAGATTGGTTAACAGATTTCAAAATGCCTTCCGCTTTTTTTATCAGTACGTTGGTCATTATTCTTAGTAGTTTGACCTTTTATTTGGCAAAAAAAGCAATTAAAAGTAATAATCGTCAAATAACTTCACAATGGTTGTTGGCAACTTTAGTTTTAAGTAGTATTTTTGTGGTGTTGCAATTTGTTGGTTTTGGACAAATTATTGACAGTGGTTATTTTTTTACAGGAAGTGAAAGTACTATTACAACATCTTTTCTGTATATTGTAACCATATTACACATGGCTCACCTTTTTGGAGGATTAATTGCCTTGTTGGTTATCATTTAGAATCATTTTAAACAAAAGTACAATGCTACTCAAACCCTTGGAATTGAACTAGGTGAGATGTTTTGGCATTTTTTAGGAATTTTGTGGATTTTATTGTTTTTATTTTTCTATTTCTATTAATAGAAAAAAAATGTAAATTTGGACACTTTTTAAAATAGACTATATTTATGGGAGCGACAGTTT
Organism: Flavobacterium sp.; assembly: GCA_030682755.1. Classification (GTDB taxonomy): domain Bacteria; phylum Bacteroidota; class Bacteroidia; order Flavobacteriales; family Flavobacteriaceae; genus Flavobacterium. Next base: position 819 of record JAUXNR010000030.1, on the reverse strand, counting down.
CTACAACTGAAGAAAAAATCTGGGGAGGTGGCAATGAGCCAATGGGAGCGAGTTATGGAAAAATGATGATGTGGTTTTTCATATTATCAGATGCGTTAACTTTTACCGGCTTTTTAGCAGCTTACGGATTTTCAAGATTTAAATTCATTGAAAGTTGGCCAATTGCCGATGAGGTTTTTAATCACTTTCCGTTCATGCATGGAGTAGATGCTCCAATGTATTATGTGGCATTGATGACATTTATTTTGATTTTTTCATCTGTAACAATGGTACTTGCTGTTGATGCAGGACATCATATGAAAAAAGGAAAAGTGGCTGTTTACATGTTTTTAACCATTATCGGGGGTTTAATCTTCGTGGGTTCTCAAGCATGGGAATGGAAAAATTTCATCAAAGGAGAATATGGAGCCATTGAAACCAAAGGCGGAAGTATTATCCAATTTGTTGATAAAGATGGAAATAGAATTGCTCTTGAAAAATTTGCTGCAACGCTTCCTGAAGAAAGAAGTCGTCATGAAAGTAGTAAAGGAATTTGGTTTTCAAATGAAGCTTCATTGCCAAGTTATTCAATTGCTGAAGTGGTTGAAGGATTTAAAGCCAATCCTGATTTATTAATCAGAACTGAAATTTTATATCATCCTAATCATACCGGTGATGATCTTCATCCAAGTTTGAACAAAGAAAAACACAAAACTATTTTAACCAGAGAAGCTTCTCTAGAGCGATTAACTCAAGCAGCTCATGTGGTTGAGGGAGCAAACTTAGTTAGAAATGAATATGGTAATAAACAATTTGCTAACTTTTTCTTTTTCATCACAG